>CAZMBV010000076.1:0-12269 GCA_964564335.1 uncultured archaeon | reverse complement strand
AATTGGGATAGCAGTCCCACTATCATAAACTGCACATTCATCGGCAACTGTGCCCGGCGTGGCGGTGCCATAGGAAATGATCAATCCAGTTCGCCGACGTTGATCAATTGTGCCATTATTGGGAACTCTGCCGTAGAGGATGGGGGCGGTATATGTAGTGCGAGCAGCTCCCCCAATATCATATGCTGCACCCTTTGTGGAAATTGCACCTCCATCTGTGCTGCGGAGTTCGACCCTGCAAAATGTCTTGAATCGGTTCGTGAAATTCTCAATAAGATTCCCAATGAGGTTCGAGATACAATCGCCAAGAAAATACTAGAAAACAACAACCCCTACGTAGACGAGAACAAGACTCGAAGAGATTGGGTGAAAGAAGTTGGCTTTGATATTCCCAGCACCGGAGAGGTTCTCTACTTCACAGGTTGTACTGCAGGACTGAAACTACCTGAGACCGCCAAGGCAACTGCAAAGGTACTCAAAGCAGCGGGTGTAGATTTTACTGTCCTCGAAGAAGAGCCGTGTTGTGGCTCTGTAATGATTCGAACAGGTATGGTTGAAGAAGCAAAGAAGAATGCAGAGAACGCACTTAAAATGATTGCAACATCTGGTGCTAAAACAATCGTCGTCACCTGTGCAGGCTGTCTGAAGACTTTGAGAGAAGATTACAAAGAACGATTTGGACTTGACATTCCAGAAGTGTTGCATGTGGTAGAGTATCTGAAACCGCTCATAGAGTCAGGAAAATTGAAGCTCAAGAAAAGCGCAGATTCAAAGAAGATTACCTGGCACGACCCCTGCCATCTGGGTAGAGCGTTGGGGGTATATGAAGAACCTCGAGATGTGTTAAAGGCTATCCCTGGAGTTGAACTTGTTGAAATGGAAACCAATCGAGAGGCGGCCATGTGCTGCGGTTCTGGAGGGGGTCTCCGCTCCTATGATGGTGATCTTGCCAAGAAGATAGCAGCAGATAGAATGAATGATGCTGAAGAAATTGAAGCGGACATTATAGCAACGGCATGCCCCTTTTGTGAACACAATCTCAAAGATGGGGCAGATAGGATTGGTAGTAAGATTAGAGTAGTAGACATCTTAGATTTGTTGGCTGAGAATTTGAAGTGATTCAAATCAATATGCCAGTTATTATCCCAGCAATTCCTACGAGGAAGTAGATAATGATGAGAATCGAAGACCATTTGTAACTTACAGTGTTGGATATTGCCCAGCTCTCTCGGGGATCATGACGGAATCCAGTAAACAATAGCAAGATTGAAAATAAACCGAACAGAATCAAACTGGGCAGCGGGAAAAATGACAATGATTCATTGAAGAATTCAATTGCAGAAGGCCAAAGATGAAGAGGGGTTATGAAAATGATAAGATACTCCATAAATGAAACCATGAAGACGCATACTATTGACCACATGAATGATACAAAATTGAAGCCATAAGCGATTTTCTCGTTTGTTGAAACAGTATTAGTTCGTGAGTTAAGATATTTTTTAGTGAATAGAAACAGGGCTACGCACAATGTACCAATTATGTACATGAGTAGAAGTATATTCACCATCTTTGAACCCTCAATGATTCTTAGAAGACAATATCTGCGATTTCAAGTTTTGGGAAAACGAATAAAGAGGTGGACGAAGGCCATCGCCAAAGACTTGGTGCCCATTTTGGGGCTTTGAGGTCCACCCTCTTTTCTTTTAATTATGAGTGGTGCTCTTTTCACACCATGCGTTGGTACCTTCCTGAACCCTAAGGTGGAAGACGAATCTCCTGCGACGGGACATTCGTAAAGACCTATGCACAGCGGATGCGTCGTACCCACGACTCTTGGTAACGCATAGAGCAACGTGGCATTGACCTGTCGTCCAGTATATACATACGTAACATACCTAGATAAGTCTCCTGCCTGAACTAAAAATCGTCTAACTATTCTATAGATATAGAATAGTTTTTAAGATAAGAACAAGAAATCGTAAGAATAGTACAAGAGGTGGCACCGTTGAACGGAATCAAAGTAGCTATCGTCGGAATTGGAAATGTAGCCAGTGCGCTGATTCAAGGCGTGGAATACTACAAGAATGCAAAGACCGAAGAAGAAACCACTGGATTATCGCATCCAGATTTTGCAGGATATCATGTTAGCGATATTCAGTTCGTCGCAGCATTTGATGTTGCAGATACAAAGGTCGGTTATGACCTCTCAGAAGCAATTTTTGCAGCACCAAACAACGTAATGAAATTCAAAAAGATTCCTCAAACTGGAATCAAAGTCATGAAGGGACCATTACTCGATGGCGTTGATGATATTCTAAAAGCTCTCGTCAAAGTTTCAGATGCTCCAGATGCAGATGTTGTTAAGGTTCTCAAAGATTCTGGTGCAGAGATTCTGATTAACTTGCTACCTGGTTCAGCTGAGGAGGCTACCAAGTATTATGCAGATATCGCACTAAAGGCTGGATGTGCTTACATCAACGGCGCTCCAATTCCAATCGCGTCAGATCTCGAATGGAGTAAGAAATTCGAAGAAGCTGGACTCCCACTAATTGGAGACGACATTCAAGACCAACTTGGATCTACCGTACTTCATCGCAGCATTTTGCAGCTTCTGGTGTCTCGTGGTGTTAGAGTAGATAAGAGCTATCAGCTTGATGTTGGTGGTGGAGCAGAATCCCTCGATTCCCATTATAGAGGAAGGATGCGAAAGAGAGGTGTCAAGAGCGAAGCAATCTCCCAAGACCTTCCATATGATGCACCACTTGTTGCAGGGTCAAGTGACTACGTGGATTTCATGGACAATTCTCGTGATTCGTTCTTCTATATCAATGGTCGCCAATTTGGAGGAGCACCAATTAAAATCGATATTAGGATGGAAGTCACAGATGGTCCGAATGCAGGACCAATCTTACTAGATGCAATTAGAGGGACGAAACTAGCCTTGAAGAGAGGTATAGGTGGCTCACTTGAGTCGATCTCAGCATATGGCTTCAAAATGCCTCCAACTCCAACTACAATGTATCGTGCAGAACGCTGGGTAGAGGAATTCCTCTTAGGCAAAAGAAAACTCTAGAAGTATTAGCTGTGATCTTTAGTATATGCATTAAGAAGCTCCTTGAGCTTCTTTAGGTCGGAGAGTACCATGAATTCGGTTTCTTCACCGACCTCTTGCAAAATTTCATTGAATGTTATAACATTATGATATTCTTGAAAAAGTACATCTTTCTGTGCTTCGGTTCGAGCTTTAGGGTCATAGACAACAATGAGGCTTTCAGGATCAAAATTGATTACAATACTCCTATCGAGGTACATAACTTTCTTACACTTAGAGCACTGGACACGATTAGCCTTTCCTGTCTTGAGCGCTTTAACAATCTCACGATCCTCGGATAAGTCAATGTGATCGATTATTTGAGCTTCATAAATAGTCTTACACTTCTCACATTTGATTTCTGCAGTACTCGTCCGTGTCAATCTTGTCACCTTGAATAGTATCAAAATCCATAGTCATTCACTTAAGATTTATGTAGTAGGTGAAGGGGCAAACTTATTCAGAATTTGTAGCCTCTTCCTCATCAGCGTTATCACCAAGAATCTCATACTCAATGATATCCTGAAGCTGATCTGATTCTTCGCCCTCTGTCTTGCGTTTGAATAGGAATCCTGTAATAAGAGCAGTTAGTGCAATTGATGCCAACACAATAGGCATGGATTCGAAGTAACTACCAACACTATATCCTATTAGTGCCCCGAGAATTGTTACTGCCACTTTTCCAATGAAGTAACTGATTGTGAACTTTACAGTATTGTATTTTGTAAGACCAACGTAGACTATAAGTGGGTCATCAGGTACAGGTGAAGCTGCGGCAATGAAGAGTGCTAATGCCCCCCATTTTTCAACTCGATTTTTTTCTGAATCAAGTGATTGCAATCGCTCTTCAGATAAAACCATCCTTGAACCACGAACAACAAAGAAATGAATCAATTTGGCAGATGTAGCAGCAATTGCTACTATGACTCCAACGAGTATCGGATTGAATCCCGGTAGTAGCAGCATCGCAGCTCCTGCAAGGACCATGTTACTGGGGCTAAGAAAAGGAATCAAGTTAATTATAAAACAAATGAGGAGGAGTCCGAAGTAACCACTGAGAATCATATCAGTTATGAATGTGAAAATATCTTGCATACCTCACACTCCTTTAGAGAAATAAAATGGAAATGTAGAGAAGATTTTCAGATACTTACTTTCTCTACAATTACTCTTTGTACGCCGTCCAATACATTGAGCTGTGTTTCCAAATCATTAAGATCAGAGCTGAGTTGTGTTGGATTGAAGTAGCACTCGTAGAAACAACGAGTTCCTCGTAAGCAGACACCTGTTGAGAATAATAGGTCAACAAGTCCAGCTCTCTTGAATATCTGGGAGAGCTTGGTGAGAAAATCATTGCTGAGTTTTCCAATCTCAAGGCTTAAGAAAAGTACTTCATCACTATCTAGTGGAAATATCTTGATGAGGCGGTCTTTATGTACCAGCACCATGAGCCCTCGATCAGTACCCATTGCATCCTTAAACGCAGCTGGAAATTTCATTGTTTCATTACTACCAAATTCAAGCACACGACCAGCAGTGGCTCCTTCATAGGCATCTTCCGTCATCAAATCACCGTCAGTAAATTCATTTCCATGTTGAAATCCTACTATTGATGTCATTCACAACTCGAATATAAAATCATCTAGTGTTTGGTTACGCTAACGAATGACCAACAATTCAGTCGAAAGATGAGTGGTCCTTTTGAAGGACAGTAACGAATGAGATAATGAACTGTATTGCGTCTTACTGAAGATGAACGAACGACATTTTCTAAATTTAGAAACGTGTCAGATTTGAGGATTCAGTTTCTCTGTGAGTATAGATATCACTTACAAGAAAAATTCGGAAATCCAGAAACACGAGCAAGTATAGAAGGCTCAAGACTCCACGATACTGCTGCAACCAGCGATAGTGCCATCCAGGAACGGCATCAGATGATTCCGATTATAATCATCATTGCGGCAATAATCATCGGGTACTTGTGGATATTTGGGTGATTTTATGAGTGTTTTAGTGAATCTTTTGTTTTTCGTTCTCTTCATAGGAACAATTTTGGTTATTGCTATTCTTCGAGCGGGATTTGGGTTCAATAGTATCAAAGGGATAATAAGCAATGCAAGTTTTGCCCCTTGGAATTTTCACGAGTTTCTAAAATTGAGCCAGAGTAGTCCGAAAAGTAATGAATTCTATAGATTCAATGAAGAGTCAGTTAGATCGCATGCTCATAGATACGTAGGTCGTTTTGATAGTGCAATTTTTCATTGGGAAGATGTACCTATTTTGGATTTGATTATTGAAAACAAATTCCCTGTAAGTTATTTACCAGATAGAGTCAAGAAAGAAGATATCTTTCAAGCAGGTCTCTATGCTCTTGCACTTGCAGAATCTGGAGTGTCTTGTAGAGATGCTAAGCTTGTAATCATATACTGTCTTCAAGATGCGGCAAAAAGATGCTTGCAAGGGAATTCACAAAGGAGATGTTGGGATTGTAGTGATGGAAAGATATTCTCTCAAAATTTCAATCAACGCGAAATTATGAAAAACCTCGCAAAAATCAATGCAGTATGGTATAAGAAACGAAAACCGGACGCAAATCCCTCAGAGGATAATTGTCATCATTGTCCGTACAGTAGGGATGGTAGATGCAATTATTCAGTAGCTTGATATTCAGCTTAAAAACACAGACCTTTATACGGTTATGAAGGAGATAAATTATCATGGTTCACGAATTGACCAAGCTGCTCACGTTGGTTATGACAGCAAAGAGAGACCTCAAGCGTGTCTATTACACACAGAGAAGCAAAGAGACGAAACTGGATTCAAAAGAGTTGGTAGCCTCAATCATTGGAATTCAACGATTGTTGGAAGAACTCGTTGATCTAAATCGAAAGAGAAGAGCGGCAAAAAAGGTTCTAGAAGACCGCAAAGCAGAACTCACTTTACGACGGTGGTCAACAGGTTTACCTCAGAGGGTAAAGGGGTTCATTGAGAATTCAAAGAAATTGGAGCAGCAGCATCTCACAAAATATCAACAGTCTTTATTGGATTATATCAATGGCATAGGAACAGAGCTTGCAAGTTGGATTGAAGACATTCATACCCTTGTGGAGATTCCAAAAATACCAAAGGATTGATGTTCAAGAATACCTACCAACGAAGTCGTGCAGCTATTCCACCGAAACCTTTGAGTTGAGCACCTGATTCTGTTTGATTAGAGAACACAAGTAACTCAGACCCAAACTCGGTCACATCATCATATAATGAATCCATCTCATCCGCCAAGTCTTCCGTAATAAGAAGAGTTTGAACTCTTCCATTCTTTAGAGCTTCTAGTACCTCAGCCTTTCCATAAGTAATGTTGCTTTGACCCTTCATGAGATCTTCCATGAAGGATTCCCATGCGACACGTTCAGCATAGATTTCAGTTTCCCGTAAGATCCTTGAAGCATCTTTCATCGCTTGATAGAGTCCTGTCTCATCGATGATGCTTACTGGAATGATGGTCTCAGCAACCTTTTCACGTAATCTATAGTCGAGGTCTCCTTTCTCCAAGAATTCTTGGCATCTTATGGTATTTCCACCTAAGACAATAGCATCAACATTTTCCAGGTCATCCAGAAGGAGTTTATTGAGCAAACGGCCTACAAATTTGAAAAACTCCATCATCTTTTCGTCCCTTAGCCGCATGTACCTCTTGGCACTCTGACCGCCTGCTCTCGTCTTACCTATGATGAAGAAATCCTCGTCACGAACCAATTCCATATGTTTTCCTCTGAGGTAACCTACGGTGACCTTTCCACCTTCAATCAGGACGATTACAACCAAGCTTTTTGGCTTAGTCATATTCTCAAGCTCTTCTGTGACGAACTCTCGTCCACAGATATAGACGAATTGCGAAATCGGAGTAGGTGGAATAATCAACTCTCGAATAAGTGTCTCAGTCCCACCCGATTCTTCTATTCCAAAGAAAAACACCATACCATGCTCGGGTATATCATTTATCATACTAAGCTCACTGAGGATGGCAGTAAGATTGTCTGAAACATTCTTTCGATTTGTTTTGCTCTTAATATTGTCAACACCTGCGAGCTCAGTCTTTACAAAGCTAGTCACATCTGTAAGGTTCTTGGTTGGGGGGATATAGAGTGTCGTGAAAGAACTATGGCGTCCCTTGTACGCTTTTAGCTGTTCGACCTTTCGTCGTAATCTCTGACGCTCTATTGACAATGATTTTCACCTAGGACTTATTGATTATACTGATTTCGTCAAAAATCAGAGGGGTATTCTACTACCAGAGGGAGGTCTGAATTGAGCATATTTTAACATTGTGTAGTAGTTCTTCTTATGAGCGACGACAGATTAAAAAGGAAGTCACAATTGCTTGAATATTACAGGTGGATTCGGATGGATTGCTGCCAATTTACGAACACCCCATAAGGGGTCATTTGTCATATCAAATCAGTGAAGATGCGGCGTATCAATCCAGATTGAATCAAATAGCCTTAGGAGTTTTGAATGATATATGAGCGAACAGTTGACAGAAGGAGAAAGAACCATACTTGGTGAATTACTGAACGTAGGTCAGCGTGTTCCTGCATCTCATTTAGCAAATAGTCTCAATCAGGGCGAGGAGCGAGTGATTTCTATTCTCAACTCTCTAGCTACCAGGAATCTTGTGAAGATTCATGTTAAAGAGATTGTAACTTATGTACTAACAGATGAAGGAAAGAGATACGCTGAAGCTGGACTTCCAGAGGTCTTACTCTTTAGGAGTGTAAAGGATCTCGGAGGAAAGGCAACCTTTGATGATGCTGTCGCTCTTTCAGGTTTGGATTCTAAGGCAAAGGGGATTGCTATGAACTGGATTCGTCGAAATGGATGGGTTCAGATATCCAAAGAAGCTGATGCTACTGTACTCACTTCGCTAGTAGATGAACCAGAGTCTGAACTATTGGAAGTGCTTGACCATCTTTCTTCAGGGAAAAAATCAATTTCACAAACATATTCAGATTCTCTGAAACAGGCTTTAGAAAGAAAATTAGTAACAGAAATAATCTCGAAGGTTTTCGAAGCTGAAATCATTAGCTCCAAAGCAAGCGAGATAGAGAAATTACTCTCTGTTGGAGTAGAGGGAATTGGTAACCTTACTCCCGAAATTCTTGCTAGCGGAAAATGGAAAGAGCAATCATTCAGACCTTACAATGTTGATATTACACCAGCATATTCCAATTACGGAAAGAAGCACCCTTACGCAGAGTTCAACGATTGGTTAAGGGAGATCATGGTCGGACTGGGTTTCACTGAATGGTTTGGGCCTTACGTTGAAACCGAGTTCTGGGGACATGATACTCTTTTTGTCCCACAAGATCACGTAGCTCGTGAGATACAGGACCAATTCAGAGTCGTAGCACCATATGATCATGGCCACATTGTAGATAAAAAATACTACAGAGCTGTGAAAGCAGTACATGAAAACGGTGGCGATACAGGCTCGACAGGATGGGATTGGCCGTATAGCGAAGAGATAGCCACAAGACTTTGTCTTCGCCCACACACCACGCCAGTTTCAATGAGATATCTCTACGAACATAGAGAAGGACCTCAGAAAATGTTCATTATAGATCGCAACTTCAGATCCGAAACACTTAGCGCAACACATGCACAGGAGTTTGATCAATGTGAAGGTATTATCATGGACAAGAAAGTGACATTGAGAGACCTGATGGGGTACCTAACTTCGATCTGCAAAGCAGTAGGCATTGATAAACTGAAGTTCAAACCAGGACAATTCCCCTTCACAGAACCAAGCGTTGAAACCTTTGGAAAACACGAGAAACTTGGATGGATAGAACTTGGAGGATCTGGGCTTTTCCGACCAGAGGTTACTATGCCATTAGGAATTAAGGATCAAGTCCTTGCTTGGGGTCTTGGCTCAGGGCGGTTATATATGGCAGCAATGGGTATCAATGATATCAGGGATCTTTTCTCTCGAGACCTGAATTGGTTGCGAAGGAGCTATTTCGTTAGTTAGGTGATGAAAATGATAGTAGAATGTAGAATTGATGACCTTCTATCACTAATTGGAAAGAAACTCACCTTAGAAAAATTAGAGGATACTCTATTTCTCATCAAAGCTGAAGTTGAGAAGGTTGAAGGAAATATAATCGAAATCGAAGTCAATCCAGACCGACAAGATATGCTCTCAACGGAGGGTATTGCGCGAGCTGTAAGATCATTCCTCCGACTTGAAACAGGTCTTAAGAAATACCCAGTTAGAAAATCTGGGAAAGAAGTCATCGTAAAACCAGGTCTCAGTAAGATCCGACCATTCATCTGCTGTTCCATTGTGAAAGGAATTCCTGCTGATGATGAGCTAGTTAAGGAATATATGCATCTTCAGGATGCTCTTACTTCGACCCACGGAAGGAACAGAAACAAGGCTAGTATAGGTCTCTATGTATATGATGAAATCGAATTCCCTGTGATATACGGACCTCAATACCCTGAGAAAATCAAATTTGTTCCTCTTGGGTACGAGAGGGAGATGGATGGGCCAACTATCATAAAAGAACATGAGAAAGGAGTGGAATTTGGAGCAATTATTCAAGACTTTAAGAAATGGCCATTGCTCTATGATTCTAAGGGGCAAATCCTAAGTCTTCCACCCATCATCAACAGCAATACGCTCGGTCGGATGACTGTGGAAACAAAGAACCTTTTCATAGAAGTCACCGGAACACACCTTCTGACAGTTCAGCAAGCATTGAATATCATCACTGCCTCATTAGCAGAGCGAGGTGGGAAAATCGAATCAGTTTCAGTTGTATATCCTGATGAAACAACGGATGAAACTCCAGATTTCAAACCTCAACAAATGAAGCTTAACCATGATGAGATCAACAGTTTGATTGGAATAGACTTGACTGGTACTGAGATAGTACAAGCTCTTGAACGAATGGGATATGGAGCAAAATCCCTAAAGACCAAACAGGTGCAAGTACTCATTCCCAGGTATCGAATGGATATTCTGCATCATGTAGATATCATTGAAGATATTGCAATTGGATATGGATTTGATAATATTGAGCCATCAATACCGATGACAATGACCATGGGGCGAGTCAGTCCAGTGACACGACTGAAGAATAAGGTTAGAGACCTTATGGTTGGTCTAGGATATCAAGAAGTCATGAATTATATCATGAGCTCTCCGGATTTGCTCAATGATCAGATGTGTCGAGATGAACCATTAATCACAACAGGGAATCCAAAGAGTCGTAAGTTCTCAGTCTTGCGAAATTCATTATTGCCAGTTCTTCTAGATTTCACAGCTCATAATCAGCACGCAGATTATCCACAGAAGATCTTCGAAGTGGGAGATGTAATCATTCCCAACAATGAGCGTGAGACAAGTATTGACCAAATTCCATCAGTGAGTGGATTGATGACTGATGTGAAAGTGAACATCACCAGACTCCTGTCTGAACTTGGATTTCTTCTCAGAAATCTTGGTCTGGAAGAGAAGTTCGAATTTGAATCAGTTATCAATTCTGATTTCATTAAAGGACGGTCGGCAAGAATTAAAATTAATGGCCAAGTAAGGGGTGTTTTTGGTGAAGTATCCCCCGAGATTTTAACTAACTTCGGAATTGGATACCCTGCTGTTGCCTTTGAGCTGCAACTCCCCAGAGACATGCAATGGAAATCCAATTAGAGTGAAATGAAATAGGGAATCTCCGCAGTAAAAAGATATAAGCATCAGACAGGGAAGAACACAATGGTAGGTCCCACGACCAACTGCGGGTGATTCTCTAATGGCTCAAAGAGATGATACGTCAACACTGACACATGACTCTGATTCCTCAAATGATCCCGAGGGGTTCAAGTTCCGGGTTGTATTATTAGGCGAAGCTACGGTTGGAAAAACATCACTATTACGCCGATATACTGAGAACATCTTTGACGAAGAGTATAAACAGACTCTAGGAACTACTTTTGCCACCAAGGAAGTCGAAGTCAAAGATAAGGACGGAAATGTCAGGAACGTTAAGCTTTCAATTTGGGACATGGGTGGCCAGTCAACCTACAGAGAACTTCGTCGACAGTACATGAAGGGATCTTCATCAGCTATTATCGTATACGATGTTACAAAACCCGAAAGTTTCATGGCGATGAGTAATTGGTTTGAGTCATTCCGCGAGGTCTGTCCTGATGCCCCAATCTTCTTATGTGCCAATAAAGTAGACCTAACTGATAAACGAATGGTCCCTCAAGAACCAGGGTTAATGCTCAGGGATTGGTTCCAAGCTGAATATTATGAAACTTCAGCAAAGGATGGAACGCGAGTGACTGATGTTTTCGAACGATGCGCAGAAGTTGTTCTATTAAAATCAGTAGATGGAGGAAAGGGTCCACTAGTTTGAGGCGGTATTATTGGAAGTAAGAAACTTCATGACATCACTCGTCGTAACTACAGAAATCGATACACTGGTAAGAGAAGCTGCGAAGATTATGGCACTAAATGATGTGGGTAGTCTTATTATTACAAAATCAGACATACTTGCAGGATTGGTGACGCGTAAAGAGATTGTTGGAGCTCGCTTATTTTCTGAAGAAGCGTATGATTCATTAGTTGTTCGAGATATCATGACAACTCCAGTTGTGACTGTTGGGCCAGATGCAGATTTAGGTCAGGTCATTGAACTTATGAATAAAACAGGCAAACGTAGAATTCCAGTAATAGAGGGAAACGACATCATAGGTATGGTTACATCTTCTGATGTAATAGGAGTCCTAGCTACAATGAAACTAATTGCAGATGGAATTACTGAACGCGATGAGGACTAAGCAGGTCTGTATTTTGGAATCTCCGCCTTGAGATCTTTCTTTAATTTGAGAATATCTCTAGCTTGTAGTTCCTTTCTTTTTGGATACGCACTTACAGTTCCAGCCCATTTGTCCATCTTGACCATAATTGGATCACTAGGTACTATATTCATAATCTCCGCTTTTGCTTCAGTCATAGTATCCAAGACATCACCAGCAATACATCCCATTTTTAATGATTTCAGAATAGTATCGAGTTGATCAGCAATTTTCATAGCACGGTCTGGTGAAATAGATGAACTAAATTCTACAGCAGGTTCCTCAGGAGGTACTTCAGGAGCGGGAGTAGGAG
>CAZMBV010000075.1:0-12300 GCA_964564335.1 uncultured archaeon | reverse complement strand
GGATACGCCATCATCCGTTCATTGAGTGGAGTCTGTTCGTATCTTGTTACAATTTGGCGGACAACCTCAATTCCAGATACCCACTGTAATAGGTCCATCATAGTTGTAGGAAAGTTTTGACCACGAACATGGTATTTACGTCCAAAATATGACGCCGCATCAGGAATATCTAGAATTCCTGTTTCCAGTTGAACACCTATTGACGGAACACCCATTCTAGAATATGTGACCAATCGCATATCCTCTAATGCTCAACCGTCTCATTTATCCGTACTGGTGTTAAACTCCTCTTGGTGTTTGGTATTGACTGGCGAAAGGTCTCTTGATGAACTACCAGATCAGGTCTTTGTCGCTTTGGGTCGACGGGGAATGGAACCGTTGCCACTTAAGGAATGCACGTATGAGTGTGATGGAGATGAAATACATCTTCTCGGGGTAAGTCAAAGCAAGGACAATCCATCTTTGAAAGGGATTGACGAAATCACTGTTGATTGGCTAGTGGAATGTAAAAAGTGCACTAGGCCGTTCACCATTCGATGTATCAATCGATATGCTGACGGACAAAGGATAGATACAAGAGTGGACATACTAGATGATACTGGTAAGAACCTTGGTTGGTTAGGAAGCTACTAGGTGTTTGATGTGACTAGGACCTACAAAATCTCTGTTCTCCCGGGTGATGGTATTGGCCGTGATGTTGTACCAGAGGCTGTAAGAGTACTTGATGAAGTTCAGAAACACGTAGGTGGATTCCAAATAGATTTGCATGAATTCGAATGTGGTGGAGAATACTATCTCCGTGAAGGTAGGGAATGGTCAGTTGAAGCAGAGAACTTCACAAAGAAAGAAGCTGATGCCGTACTGCTTGGTGCGATAGGAGCCAATGATGCACATGGTAAAAGCGTAAAACTGCCTAACGGGCATCTTGCTGGATACAGTGTAGTCATTGGTCTGAGAATAGAACTTGAGCTCTATGCAAATGTAAGACCTGTAAATCTTCTCGAAGGGGTATGGACACCTATCAAGGAAAAGTCACCTCATGATATCAATATGACAATCATCCGTGAAAATACAGAAGGTCTCTACGCTCCTGCTCGCGAAGAGTTTACGAAAGATAACACCTCAGAAGTTGTAATAGATGGTAGGGTCATCACGAAAAAAGGATCAGAGAGAGTGACGCGCTTTGCCTATGAACTTGCTAAAGTAAGTTCAGGTGCGCCCAGTGATGGAAAGAAGCGGGTCACATGCGTAGACAAGAGCAATTTACTAGCAGGATGCCAATTGTTCAGAAACTCTTTCAACAAAGTCGGAGAAGATTATCCCGATATTGAGAAAGACTATGCGTACGTTGATGCTTGGACTCAATGGGTCATCAGAAAACCCGAACATTACAACATAGTAGTTGCACCAAATGAATTTGGGGATATAATTACTGATTTGGGAGCAGCAATTCAGGGAGGTCTGGGAGTTGCTCCTGCTGGAAGTATTGGTAATAGACACGGAGTATTCGAGCCAGTCCATGGATCTGCTCCAAAATACTATGGCCAGAATGTTGCCAACCCAATGGCAGCGATTCTTGCTATGGGAATGATGCTTGAATGGTTAGGCACCAAACATGAAGATGTGAAAATCAAACTTGCCGCAAATATGGTACAGGAAGCAGTTGCATTAGTTCTGAAGAACGGAAAAATCAGAACGAGAGACTTATGCGTTGGTGAATGGATTGCTATCAAACCTAGCTCCACCAAGGTTGTCACAACAGCAATCATCGATGAGATGAAGTCAATACAATTAGGAGGGTAAAATCATGGGGTATACTCTAGCTGAAAAATTACTTGCAAGTCATACAAATGATGGTAAGGCGACAGCAGGGGATATCGTTGAAGCAAATGTGGACTTGCTTATGGTCCATGAAGTTCTTGGTTCAAGAATCCTAGATGTTCTCAATGATATGGATTTCAAAAAAGTCTGGGACTCAGAACGCATTGTCGTAGTTAATGACCACTGGGCTCCAGCATCAGACATTAACAGTGCGGAAATCCACCGAAGAAATCGCAACTTCGTTAGAGACCAAGGAATCAAACATTTTTTCGATGTGGACTGCGGAATATCACATCATGTTTTGCCAGAGCAGGGACTGGTAGTGCCAGGAGAACTCATAATAGGTAGTGACTCCCATTCAACAACCTATGGGGCATTCAATGCCTTCTCAACTGGATTAGCAGCAACTGATTCAGCATTGATTCTGGCAACGGGCTCGTGTTGGTTCAGGGTTCCTGAATCAATCAGTATCGAAGTGATTGGTGAATTTCAAGATAAGGTGATGAGCAAGGATCTCATTCTAAAAATAATATCTGATTTGGGACCTGATGGTGCTAACTATCAATCGATGGAATTTAATGGAGAAACTATCGATAATATGAAAGTAGGCGAAAGGATGACCATGTGCAACATGTCTGTTGAGGCAGGTGCAAAGTGTTCACCAATGCTTGTCAACGAACCGGTGAATAAGTGGATGGAAACACTTGCACCTTCAAAAAGATGGAAGCCAACATTTCCAGACAAAGATGCAGAATATTGCGATTCTTTAATTTATGATATCAAAAAAGAACCACTGGGGCCAATAGTCGCAACACCCGATAATCCGACTAATGGCAAAGCTGTCAGAGAGATAAGTGGTGTACCAATTGATCAAGCGTTTATTGGGTCCTGTACCAATGGTAGAATTGGAGACCTAGAGATTGCCGCTAAGATTTTGAAAGGTAAAAAGGTCCGAAAAGGTGTGAGACTTATCATCACCCCTGCAAGCAAGCATACCTACATGATGGCATTGGAGAGAGGTCTCATCAAGATCTTCATGGATGCAGGAGGAATCGTCACGAATTCGACCTGTGGCGCATGCATTGGTGGGCACTTGGGAGTCCTTGGAGCAGGGGAAGTCTGTATCTCTAGCACAAATCGGAATTTCAAAGGAAGAATGGGGCATCAAAATTCACGGATTTATCTTGCATCACCTGCTACTGTAGCAGCTAGTGCATTGAAAGGAGCAATAACGGACCCAAGGAGTGTGGAATAATGACAGGAGAACTAAAACCAATTACTGGACGAGCTTGGGTTTTTGGGAACAATATCGATACTGACCAAATAATTCAGGGTCAATACCTCACTCTTCTCAACTATGCAGACATGGCAAAACATACCTTTGAAATCCCTAGACCAGTATTTGCATCTAAAGTCAAAAAGAATGATGTTGTGATTGCAGGTCGAAATTTCGGAGGCGGTTCATCGCGAGAAGAAGCGCCTAAAGTTCTCCTAGAATCAGGAATTGGTTGTGTCATTGCAGAATCATTTGCTCGAATCTTTTATCGAAATGGTTTCAATGTTGGGCTACCGTTGCTCATCATTCCAAATGTTGCCAAGTTAGTTGCAGATGGTGAAACTGTTACAGTAGACATCTCAGAAGGAACTCTATCAGTCCGTAGTAGCGGAGATATTCTTCACGGAAAACCATTACCTAAGAGAATGCTTGACCTTCTGAAAGAAGGTGGTGCTGTTGCATGGTATAAGCAATCTGTTGGAAAACACTAAAAGGTTCTGATAATACTCCGCATTGAATCACCACGGAGAGGACTCTCGATGAATGTACTTGTATTTCTCTTGATATCGTTAATTCTACACGCAATTCCGATACCGTTCTCATCCGAATATTTGAGACCCAATCGACTACTAAGTTGGTTACCCTTACGTTTAGTCTGGGGTACAGTCGCATGGGCTATTATTTGTCTATTATTCGCGATGACGTTACCATGGGCCATTCTGAGCTTAATAATGAGCTTAGGAGCAATAATGATGATAACTAGTGGCTTTCGTCCTGGTGGAGATATTGAACAGATGCTTGAAGGAATTAGAGTTCCATACGCATGTATCGGTTTGATAATCTTAATCGTGGTACCTGGGTTCTCTTCAGTTATCAGCTGGACTTCAGATGTTTCGAATGCAGAGTATTTTAATTCGATGATCACTCAGAGTAATGATCCTTTATTTGAAAGTACAATACCAGATAGAATGGTTAGACTAGTCACTGAAGAATATGCAATTTATGTTGCTAAACAGCACCTAGCACCATTTGGCTCAAACACGGGAGTAGCTTCTGCGCATATTACGACGCAGAATGGTACGTTGGTGTGGGTGTGTACGATAGTTTCTTCGAATGTACTTGCAGAGAATTTTGTCAAAGGATTCATTGTTGTGGATGCAAATGATCCTCAATCTATTTCACCACATCTCATCAATTCAACAACTATTCCGGTTGGTGAAGGACTCTTCTGGGATAAGAACATTCAATTTGGCAACTATCTGCAGGATATGACTTCATCCTATCAGTATGCATATCCGACATGGGATCCATCCGGCAATCTAGTTTATATCCAGACAAGGACACCACTAGACTTTGACTTTGTTGAGCGAGCTATTGGACCGATTGTCTATTCTGAAAACGGTTCAATCCAGGTATTCGATACAATAGAGGATACTCCAAGTTGGGTAACTCAGGCGTATTCAGAAGAATGGCTTGAGAGACAAATCACACGCTGGGGTGGATATCGCCGTGCAGATGGATTTGATCTGTTTGCAGGAGGATTTCTATGGGTCATTCCACCATCAAATGATAGGCTTGAAATCACAGAAGATACTAGATACATTATAAATCCAGATACAAACCGAGTTGAAGCCTTTATCGCAGTTCATCCTGTTACTAATTCACGTACCCTAGCAGGAGTGTTTAGAGCAACACAGACGCAGGTCTACTATCATGACCTCAGCACTGAAGAATACATCAGTGGCGATGCCGCTGCTGCAAATGTTGTTGGAAAAATTACTAAACCAGCAACTGGTCAGTATTATGGAGCAATGCCGCTGTTGTATCCAGTTGTCATCAATTCAACCTTTACGAAATGGACGTGGTATACACCAATATATTGGACAGACGCATATTATGATAGTGACTTAGAAGATTATGTCTATAACAATATGAACCTACATGGTCTCGCGCTCGTGGACGCATCAAATATCGATAGGTTTTCCTTTGTCGAATCCGGAGGGTCACTTTCAGGTGAATCTCTTGTTCTCGCAGCCAGAAGTGATTATGTCGCGCTCTTTGGAGGAGTTGTAGAAGAGCCAGAGATAGACACATTCAACATGACTGCTAGTGTTGTTAACAAGACTTCGGATATTGTCGATTCGAATCAACATATCATTCTCAAAACCGACAATGCGACATATCCGTATATTGAAGGTGCTCGTGCATGGATGAATCTAACAGACTGGTACAATCTGCTTCTGAACATAAATCCGGGAGATAGTTTCACCGCAACAATTCATATGGTTGGAGATGTCTATAGAATCATCGCTATAGTCAAGAATTAGAAATAGAATAATTGAAGGGGAAATTCCCCTTCTTCTTCTTTTTTATACACTACCTAGGAAAGAATTCCTTGTAGACTTCTCTTTGAATTAGAAACCGAAGAATCTCTGCAGTACCACCGCCTATAGTCATAAGACGGGCATCTCTGAGAAATCGCTCAATGGGATAATCGGTGGTATATCCAGCTCCTCCAAGAATTTGAAGTGCATCATTAGTAATTTGAATCGCAGCTTCTGTAGTATAGAGTTTAGCAATAGATGCTTCTTTTGTAATCTTCTGACCTTTATCATACATTCTTGCTGCTGTAAGTGTCAATGCACGACCTGCTTCTAGCTTCATCGCCATATCAGCAATCTTGAAACTTACACCTTCGAAAGCGCTGATAGGTCTACCAAATTGGTGCCTCTCAGTAGAGTATCGGACTGCAATTTCATAGGGTGTTCTACCATAACCAATTGCTTCTCCAGCAATTGCGGTTCTTTCAGAATCCAATTCATCCATTAGAATATGAAAACCATTACCCATCTCACCAAGAACTCTATCAGCTGGCACTCGCACGTTATCCAGTTTCAACCAAGAAACCCGTGCAGATTTCATTCCTAGAAGATCATGATCTTGCACAACGTTAAATCCATCTGTCTTTGTATCGACAATAAATGCAGACATACCATCTTTTGATTTCACACTGGGATCAGTTATTGCAAAGGCACACATGTAATCTGCTTGACTTCCATTGGTGATGTACCGTTTCTCACCATTGAGAATCCAATCGTCACCATCCTTTGTTGCTTGCGTTTTCATACCAGCTGTGTCTGACCCAACATCGGGTTCTGTAATCCCAATACAACCAATCTTATCGCCTGAAACTACTGGTTCTAGGTACTTTTTTTTCTGTTCAGCAGTTCCAAAACGTGCAACAGGCATTCCATAAAGTGTTGTGGAAGCCATACGTGCCATATCAAGACCACCATTAACAGCAGAGATTTCCTCTGCTACAATAATCTCATACGATAGTCCACGATTAGTTCCACCTACTGATTTATCATGATGCACACCCATGTACCCAGCCTTACCGATTTTTCTGAGAAGTTCCCGAGGATAAGGTCCTTTGTCAATCTCATCAGCTATTGGTGCTAGTTCCTTGTTGCAAAAGGCTTGGAGTTCATTTCGAAACTTGATTTCATCTTCAGTCCATAATATATTGGATAGATAGTCAACCATCTTTGAAACCCATATTCTCCGTGAATCACTTGCTTAAATTCCTAACTAACTGTAAAAACTTGTAGGCGAGCATATCTATACCAAGCTAAAGCGCATGCGTCTTTCACTGTCAAATGTAAGTTTAACCCGACTTCCAATCTCAACCTTGGAGTTGAAATCATCCTTACCCAAACACAATACTACAGCCCCATGCTCTAATTCAACAAGAGCCAGCCTCAATGGTGGATTAAATCCCTCAGGTGGTTTGCGTAGTTCAGTAAATGAAAGTACTTTTCCTTCATTTCCAAGTTCAATTATATTAGTCTCAAGCAATTTATGTCTGCAGTATGGACAGAGATTTCTAGGAGGGACAATGACTTTGTCACATCCGGGACATTTTAAAGCTGGGATTCTAAGACCTGACATTAATTCTTCTTGATAAAATAGTATGTGAAAAAACTTGTGTAAGAGAATCTAACTGTGACGTTTCGTCTTAAAGGTTGAAACAACAGACTTGAGGTTCTTTTTTAGGAATTTTTGGAATATTGGATCCTTAGTTAGAATAATTGTGGAGCTATTACTAAGATTGTCTAATCCACCTTCTACTTCGACAGCGTCACCCAAGTCGACGAGGTCAGTTGCAAAAACACTTTCAATTGCGTGAGGTGAGAATCCTTCCTTCTTGTAGACAGGCATTATCTGGGCCTTTGTTCCACTTCCACCCAGTTTCATCAACGATAGTAACATGAGCCAATGGTGCCATGCAAAAGTATAGTTTTCTAAAAAACGCATCACTTCGTCTAGAGTTTTTGTCAATCAAGTTCCTCCGTTATCTTCCTTCTTGTTCGTAATCGCCTTCGTCAGGTCCAGTATACTCAGGAGTAGGCATTACTAAGTCCTTTGGATCAAGTGGTTTAACGAGGTCGACTGCTTTGTCGCCCATTTCAGCCTTTGCGTCCTCAATCATTTGAGCCTCTTTACCCGCTGATTCTTTAGCTAAGTCAGATAGACTTCGAGCACGTATCTTGTCATCTTCCATCTCGATTAAACCAGCTTCAATGAATTTCTGCATCTGCCGCTTCAGGAGTACAGTTGGTATCCCTAGCGCTGAGGAAAGATGACTTAATTGGAACCACTGCGTTTTATCAGCGACCAAGAAGTACGCTTTGAATTCGGGAGTGGTTTCAGCTATTGTGTAAAGAGAATTCCAACGGGTTTTGAGTTCAACAATCTGCATCTTGAGGTCGTTTACTTGTGTATCGTATTCGAGCTTAGATCCTCTAAGAGTTGCCATCTCGTTTGCAGATACTGCTAGCACTTCTTCAAATTCTGTTTTATCAACCTTGAGTTTCTGAACTTCTTCTTTCAGAGCAACTATTTCAGATTCCTTCTGCTCTAGACGTTCCTGAGTCTGAGCGAGTTGCCCTGATAAATGTGAGAGCTCCATAACTTTGGTTTCAAAATCAACGGAAATCATCTTCATGGAATCTTGACTTGCAAGAATTTCTTTCTGTTGTTCAAGCTGTGATTGTGTCTGTCCAATCTTACCTTTCAGGTTGGAAATAACAGAATCACGTTCTTCAAGATCTTTGCTTAGTTCTGCGACCTGTTTGTGTAGCGTAATCATTTCTTCACTTGAGCTACCCATCATGTCCTCTCGTTGACGTAAACGTTCTTCCAATTCATTCGATCGGCTACGCCACTTACGAAGCTCTGCACGTGCAGCCTCGAGTCGCTTGTCTAGTTCATTCATATTAGCATACATTTGAACAAGTTTAGTCTGAAGATTACCTGCTGATTGACCTACATTTCGCACTGCGCCTCGACCAGCTTTTGTCATAATGTCTTGAACACTAGAACGACTCACACTAAGGCTCTCATAAACAGGTGCAAGAATGTCTTCGACAGCAAATCCCGTTTTAATCTCAGCATTTGCAAGTTTGATCGCCCGAGTTGCAAAGACACCCAATCCTGCACTCCCAAGCTGAGTTGATACAGATTCCATTATCCCAGTTACTCGTTCAGTGATATCAGGTTCTGTAGCTTTAAGTGCATCCTCAATTGATCCAAGCAAGTCAAGAATTCTATTCTGAAGTCGTTGGAATGTTGCATCAATTTGAACAACAGTCTTCTGTTCAGTTTCGGAATCAGTATCAATGGTTGTCGACGGAGTTCGTTCCTTTGCGATAGCTTCTTCCATTAGTCGAGCTGTTTCTAATTCTAAATCGGAGTCCTCAGGGTCACCTGTATCGGTTTCCCTTTCTTCATCCGACATTTTTCTTCACCTAGTGGTAACCACGGTAACCAAGTGCTGTGAGTTTTGCCGCAGTAATGTGAAGATTTTCTGATACAGTAGCAGCTTCCTGAATTCTGTTCATCAATTCCCTTCGGAATTCATCAGGATCGAGTTCTCCACGATCAAGTGTAGCGGTAATCTCTTGTCGTTCAACTTGTAGTTCTTCCCTTCGCTGAACTAGTCGCTCATATTCAGCGATAAGTACATCTGCAGCCTCAGATTCACCTACTACCTCCGACACCGATTGTGGAGTCTCTTCGGTCTTTAGCTTCTTGGGTGCTGTTATTTGAACCGTAGCCACAGGTTTCTTTTTTCTTCTCCAACTGTCAAACAGTCCCATTAGTTGTCACCTACCTTTTCTTTGATATTCGCGAGTTGCTTTTCAAGTTCCATCCTCTTCTCACGAGCAACTCGAACTTTTTCATCATAATCGTCTGCACTTGCAGGATCGGTCATAGCCATCTCTGCGTATTCATTTTCTTTTTCGTATAACCTAGCAATCTTTACCTTAATCTCACTAGCCTCTGCTTTCATCTCTTCAATTGAAGCTGTTGATGCAATTTCCTCATCGGATAAGGGAGGTGCAGGTTTTTCGATATCTTCTTCTAGCATAATCTCATGTGTACCAGTAACTGAGGGTTCAGAACCAATAGCGCCAGATACTACTACTTTGACCCCTTCTTTGAATCGTTGTTCTAAGGTATCCATTCTCTCAAGAATATTGGACATCTTATCGTCTAACTGTTTGATTGCCATTGTTTGACGGTCAATTGTCTTGAATAACTCATCTGCAAAATCTTCAAAGTTTAGACCATATTTGAAACTGTCAAGAACATCCTTGATCTGTCCAATCTCCTTTACAAGACGTTTTCGTTCTTCTTCATTTACAATGCTCTTTGAATCTTCACTCATTTCTTGCACCTCATAATTATTCAACAATCTCTCCGACAACAATAGATTCTATTTCTTCGAATGCCAGGTCCTTCAGCAATTTCAACCATCTTTGTCTGAAATCAGCTTGATTTGCTTGCATACCATAACCTGGAACACCTAATCGTTTTCCAACTTCCTCGGGTGACAGTGCACCTGGCATGTCCTGTTTGTTAGCAATCGCTATTGCTCTAGCATAGGGCAGTTCAGCCTTGAGTACGGGATACGCAACACGTTTAGTCCAATCGATGTTTTCCTGAGTAGAATCAGTAACCAGCACAACCATACTTCCAGAACGTATGATTTTCCCCCATTCCTGGACAAATCTATCTTGACCACCAAGATCAAACATCGAAAAGATGTATGGATCAAAGTCAGCCTTGAGTAGAGCTTTGTCGCCAAAGAAGGTGGGAACATACTCTTGTGGAGGTCCTTTAGATGGTAGGGTAGCAAGTTCAAGAAGAGTCGTCTTCCCAGTTCCACCGTGCCCTGCCAAGCAAACTTTGACTGGAATTCGACTGACCACTGCACGAAAACCAGGGCCAAATGGAGAGAAATCGGTTGATTTCCACTCATCAGATTCCAGATCGCTTTCGAACGCAGTCATGAATTTTGAAACCATGCTCATCATAGCTTCGCTGACCTTTTGAAGTGAGGCTTGACGATCCATCGTCATGATGAATTGAGTGTCATGGGAGTTCATGTACACAAATCGGTAACGTTCTATCTCCATGCTATCAATTTTCCATTCCTGCAACTTCTTTGCTGATGACGAAACGAGCATCATCACTGAAGATGTGTCCAGATCCTTGTTGGGAACTATGACATCTTCAAAGAGCGTTTGCCCACCCTTGAAGATATGTATCTCGCGTATCATCTTGTGCAAATCACCTATTCATCCATGAAGTCTAAGAGCTCCTGTAGTTCGCTTATAGTTAGTTTTCGGAGGTCTTCAATTGGATATTTCTCTCTAATTTCGGGAGGAAGAAGTTCAATCATCTGAGCCTGAGTGAGTTGTTTTTTCGGTTGCTTGGATGTTTCTTCATCAGAAGTTTCAGGTTCCGCAATCGATTTCTCTGGGCTTTCAACGATTTCCTCAACTGGTTCCTCAGTAGTTTCATACTCAGAGTCTGTTTCAATGACTTCCTCAACCTCAGCTGTATTTTCAGCAGATTCATCTTCGATGATTTTATCTACTGGTTCAACCTCTTCCACTTCGGACTCAGATTCAACCGCTGCTTCGGTTTCTTCTGGTTCAGGTTCGACTTCTTCGGCTTCTACCTCTTCATCTTTGGGTTCATCGAACTCCAAATTGGATTCAGTCCCTTCGGGTTCATCTATGTCCTCGACCTCAGTCTCAACTTCAGGCACAGGTTCTGGTTCGGACTCTGGTTCAGCTTGCTTAAGTATTGGTTCTTCTTCAGAGATAGCATCAAGCTCAGCATCAAGCTCAGCTTCAAAATCACTCTCTTCTTCAAGACCAACATCATCTAGTGCATCGAGCTCACCAAGGAGATCTTCAGTATCATCATCCAGAATCTGCTCGTAAGTGTCTTCAGGGCCGGATTCGATGATTGGAGCTTCAATATCGAGTTCTGCAAGGCCAGGAGCAAGGAGTTCAGAGATGACCATTCCAATAGTCTTGATTTTCTCGACCTTTCCTGTCTTGCCCTTCTCAATCTGCTTTAGTGCTTTGTCGATTTGCTTGATCTGGTATGGAATCCTCATTCGTCTTCCGAGGATAACACTACCAACAATTAAGCCAAATAACGCAACCAATAGAAGGGTGTTATGCACATCAGCTTTCGCGAATCTTCCAAGTAGAGGGATATTGTAGGTTGGTTCTCGCACATAGAAGTTCACTGCCAGACCAGTAGCAGCACCAGAGTATGATTGATATTCATCTGCAGAAGCTTCGAACACGATAGTGTAAGGCTCACCAGATATCTCGCCTACATCAGCCACAGTAATATCAACTCTGTAGTGAGTTGCATTATACTGCACAACAGTCAACGGAATTGGACCGCTAGCAGCATCGATGTAAGCTGATAGTGTAGCATTGGGCACGGGTAATCCAGTCAAATCGTTAGTGTATTGGAAGAGCACAGTAGTTATTTCGCCATATTCTCCTGAAAGAGTATCTTCAACTTTTATTGATGTTGGCGCTAATAGAACCATTTCTATTGTAATTGAATCAGCTGTGTAATTCTGTCTGGTCATTGTGAAGATTAGGTTGTATCTACGTGGAGCTTCTAGTCCAGATACCTCGGAAGGTCTGATGAATATGACATACTCATTGCCTATTAGAGTATGACCGAATTCAACTGTATTCCAAATAACAGATACATCAGCATCAAGTATTGGAATATCATCATAGCTGACAGTAAATGCAACACGAGATGTTTCAGTTGAACCATGTATTGCTTGAAGACTTATTGTATCTGTTTCAAAA
>CAZMBV010000074.1:0-12300 GCA_964564335.1 uncultured archaeon | reverse complement strand
GTTATGATGAACTGAACTTTATTTGCGTCAACCAATCGTGGCACAATGGATGAAATAAGTTCCCAGTGTGGCTCGTCACGGGTGTGGTCCTCGACTAATACACATACACTCTTACTCTGGACTAATTGCTTGAGTGTTTGGCCATGCGGATTGTCCAAGACTTGATTAAGCTCGTCCAATACATTTGGTTTTGCTTTCATCTTCTTTGGGGCTATAATTCCAGCTAAGTTGGCATCAGGAATATTGAGTTTCACTTTTCCGCTGCCATATGTGACTTCTATTTCCAATGTCTTTCCTCCTGTTCTTGTAGTACAAATTCTTACAAAAACATTCACCATACTGCATATCACTGAAACCACAAGGAATATTCGGAAGAAACTCTATGGAAATTCCATGCCCGAGAAGGAAAGAGAGTTTTCAGGAATGGGGCCTTGGTTAGCAGTTGGTTCTGAGCTTCCGTGCTCTGTGATTGCACTTCTTCTTGCTGGTCAAGTTCTGGGAGGCTCATTAGGGGGACCGGGTGGCGCAATTTGGGGTGCAGTGGTTGGCGCTGTTTTTGGATTCTTCTTGGGCGTGTATGGAGTCTACAAGACCATCGGCTATCTTGAACTGATTGAACAAAAATCTCAGGAACGCCCTAAATATATGCCTCCAATGGAAGAGATACTGGAGGATGTCGTCTTCGACTTGGAAGACGAATCCTCTGAGTAAATTAATCTAAGAATTCTGAATCATCGGCATCAAGGACTTCAATGATTACCCTGGTTGCGCTTCTTCCAACTGCTGCAATTATTACTTGGACCATTAGACCGATAATGAATGCACCCAGTGCGAGACCAAACACTCTGAGTGATAATGAATTGTGGGATGCGGCCCAAGGATTTAGAAAATTAGAATCGACTAGGTACCATGTATATACTCCTGTGATTGCCATTAAGAGAACAAGTACTGCGTAGATTATAACAACTCCTTTCACTCTAGGAGTATTCATTCGTACTTCCTCTATTCCCGGCCCAACAACTGCATCACCGATTCTTCTGGAGAACCTGACGAATGCGCTGATTGCTGCTAAGAATATAACAAGTACGACAATGCTGGCTAGAAGGAGTGCAAGTATCTGCATATCTCCCGATAGGGCAAAGTACACATCTCCAATATAATAGGCTGCAAGTGATCCTATCATTACTATTACTGCTACTATCTGAACAACGAACATAATTGTTGCAGAACTTCTAAAAAGGCTTCCAAGGTTTATGTAGTCGTCAGACCGATGAACTGGCGCTCCACTCTCTTTTGTCATAGTGACCAATGAACGTGATAGCAGTTTGTTATTTGAATTCTTCTACAAAGAGGGCAACAGTGCTCAGTCATTACTTTTATATCGTCACTGAAAGTCCTGCTCATAGTCCTCACCACATTGAGAATGGACAGGAACATCATAATGAGTCTGCGATCTGCTAACGAGTATGGCTTTGTTAACGCCAGGATTCGAGGAATGAAGTCACGCTTCATTTCCGTTGGTGTATACGAGAGTCTACTTCAGGCTGGTAGCTATGAGGACTTCATCAAGATGCTCTCCGGAACATACTATGGCTCGGTCATTTCTAAACATGCATCGACCTCTGTACCACGTCCGGATGAACTTGCCATCATTCTCTCTCAGGACTTTGCAGATGTAAGTTTGAACTTATCCCGCTCATTATCTGGAAAAGTTCGTACTTTCACAGACACTTTCCTACAGATGTTCTATGCAGAAAGTGTAAAGTCAATTATCCGAGGACTTCATGTTGATCTAGATGAAGACGAAATACTAAGATTCTCAGTTCCGACTTCTCCATCAGAAACCGCCCTGCTCCAGACTCTTATCGGAGCATCCTCTGTGAACAAAATGATTGACCTTATTCCCCAATGGGATCTGAAGGTGTCTTTGCTCACGAGGCTTCCCACTTACCAAGAATACGACTCAACAGCACCTCTAGAGGTAGCAGTTGAAGAGTGGTATCTGCGGAATGTTGTAGATGCATTGAAGAAATTTTCAAAGATTGAGAGTGATCGAGTCTATAGTATCATTGAGCCAAGAGTTGTACTTCGAAATATCTTAACAGGACTTAGAGCTACAATTCTTGGTCTAGATACGCGAGCAATGGAATTATCCTTAGTGCGTTTTCCACGAACTCAGATGTTGACCGATGCTATCGCCTCCGCTAATACATGGCGAGAAGTGCTTACAAAGCTGGATTCAACAAAATATTCTGATTTTGGTGGCAGGATGGCTAGATTATATGAAGAAACCAATGACTTGGGGGACGTAGAACTAGCAATAGAGGACTTTATTGCTCAGAGGATAAAACTTCAAATGACTGCATTTCCGTTCCATTTAGGTACAATCATTGGATTCTTTAGTCTAAAACAATATGAAGTTCGTAACCTACGCTCGATTGCAGTCGGTATTGAGCGAGGAGAATCTGCAGAAACAATTCGTAGAATGATAACAATTTGGTGAGAGTTGGAGGAAATACAAATGAGATTTGACAAAGAAATCACAAGTCTACTCCTGCTTGGTCTGAGCGTAGTAGTGACAGTGTTAGCTGCAATAACATTCGGATTGATTGATAGCTCAACAATTATGAATGCACTGGGAACGCCACCAAGTCATGGATTTGAGATGCTACAACTGGCAGATGGAGCTGGTTCAGCTATACTTGGTCTGGCTATAGGCGCTGGTCTGGCTCTTGGTCTAGCTGGTGTCGGTGCTGGCTTAGGAATGGGGACTGCATCTGCTGCTGCACTTGGAGCAATCACTGAAAAACCTGAAACCTTCGGTAAAAGTATTCTATACGTAGTTTTCATAGAGGCTGTAGCTATCTACGGATTCGTTATCGCTTTTCTATTATTGGGATATATTCCTCAGGTGATAGCTGGATAAAATAGATTGATGCGGAAAAGTAGAGGTGGTTTCCTCCACGCTCTACCGTTACCCGAAACTTACAAAGTCACGGATCGTGAGGTCCATGACTCTTGTTCGATTCCTGCTTCATAAAGGTCTGCTCCTTACTCACATCCAAAGAAATGATTGGAAGACTTACATCCTCTCCACAGGCATTTTGAGTTTCCGGCAAACTGACGGCGACTAGATTGAGTGCGGCGTTGAGATCTCTGTCGATTCGCACTCCGCAATTTTCACAAGCATACTCTCTCTCTGAGAGAGCTATTTCTTTCATCGTATGTCCACAACTGGAACACTTCTTTGAAGAGGGAAAATTCCTTGGTACAACAATGAGTTCTGAACCATACCATTTGCACTTGTACTCCAATAGTCTTCTGAACTTGTACCATCCCACATCTGCAATTGCTCTTGCTAGGCTTCGATTCTTCATCAATCCTGACACTGCAAGATCTTCAATCACTATCTTACCGTGGTTCTTGGCAAGATATGTCGTAATTTTGTGAAGGATGTCTTGTCTCATATTGAAAGTTGTTAGGTACATTTAAGCTAGTTTGAGCTTTACCTTTTTGCGGGTTTTACTTCCTTTTTTCTTTCTTGAAAAATCCCTTGACAGTTTTTTCAGTTTCCTAATCCTGCTTTCAAGAACTCTTGGATTTGAGAAAGAAGTACCATCTGAAAGAGTTGCCAGAGTTTTTATCCCAAGATCCACTCCTACTGATTTTTTCTGTAAGGGTATTGGATCAGGAATATCTACTTCAACAGTGATTGATACGAACCATCGATTTGCTCTTCTCTTAACTGTTGCAGAGAGAATCCTCCCTTTAACGTAATTCACTCTTTTTTCTTTGATTCTAATTCTACCGATCCGTGGAAGTTGGATGCTTCTTCCTTTGAATTTAATTGTCCCATTCAGTCTGAAACTATCTTTGACTCCCTTCTTCTTGAATTTTGGAAAACCAATTTTCCGTCCAGTTTTCATGCCACGATAAAATTTCTGGAATGCCCGATTAAGATCTCTCAGAGCCTCTTGTGGTACACATTTGGAGCAATTATACATCCATGGAAATTGAGATTTCTTCAGTTCAGTAAGCTTCTTGTGTTGTTTCATAACATCAGTAAATCGCTCTTTTCCCTGTTTTTTCTTATAGAGGGTAATCCTTTACTCAAGACCCCAGTTGTAAGTGAAACGTGCAACTCCCGCATGTTGATAAAGATGTGTCCTCTGTGTATTATTAGGATCAAGTTCATACCGATAGGCTTTGTGAATAAGCATACGAGTCAATAACTAGTTTAGACTACATCATAAAAGGACATACAAGAATTAGAGTTTTCTCTACTCTTTATCCTCTTCTTCAAAAAGAATGCTTGCAATTGTATCTCGAGCTTTGGTTTCTAATCTTTCAAGTCGAGCTTCAAAAGTATTATCGACCCACCTCGTACCATCTGTGGTTCTGATGATGGCTCCGCCCTTGGAACGAATGTCTTCTTTTGAAATAGTTAATTTTATCTTCTTACCTCTCTCTTGAGCAACAGCTTTCTCAATTTCAGCAATGTCTACATGTGATTCATGCCCTTTTGGGAGAACAAGATCGAGTTGGTTATCTGCTAGTGTTTTACATGCATCTGTAATCAATCGAGCGAGAACCTTCTTGTACTCTGCTTTTCCAACAATATCTTCGATTTTATCTTGTGCTGATGTAAGGACATCCGTGATTTGTGCATCTTTGGCTTCAAGCATTTTGTATTTTCCTTTGAGTTTTGCACTTGCCTCATATTTGATTAATTCAGAATTTGCTTGAAGTTCTGCTTTCTTTGTTATCGCTGCTGCTGTTGCTTCAGCTTTGCGCTTAGTCTCTTCAAGTTTCATTTGCTTGTTCTTCTCTGCTTCTTCGATTATTCCCTTCTCTTTCTCAGCAGTCTTAGCATTAATGATCTCTATGATACTTGTGATGCCACTCATGGTTTCAGACCTCCTCCAAGAGGATTTTGTATACAGCTTTTTCTGCTGTATCTTTTCTCTTTTCAGCTAATTTATTCCTCTTTTCTATGGTCTGTTCTGTTTTTGCAAGTATTCCTGCTTCGATCTCTTCCTTCTTCCCCTCAATTTCAGACAGCATCTTCGAAGCAGTCGTCTTAGCGTCATGTTCTGCTTTAGCCATTAGAGCTTTAGCTTCCTTATCAGCTTCATCGCGAATTGCTCGGGCACGCTTTTCAGCATCTTCGATTCTCTCACGGGCTGCTACTTCACTCTCGTGAATCTGATCCATCTCTTCATGTGCTGCACACATTAGATACAAACCTCGTTTTTCCGACAAATCTTTCTATTGAACATACCTAAAAAACATTGACCTGACCCTGTCGGAAAGGTTATTTATCAGAACTAAATCGTGACACTACCTCACCAGTGCATCAACAACCATTATTCGATAAAAAAGCGGAGATATTGCCATGGGTCTGATGAGTCCAGAAAAAATGATTGTGGCTAAAATAGTTAGCCATCGAGATCGTGAACGTCAGGTTCTACTAGGGATTGACGAATTCGGAGCTTTTGAGTTTCTGGATGTTCGAAGACAAGCAGGCTTAGTTGAAGTCAAGAGAAGTCGAGAAGAAGAAACTGTTTTCACTGCACTAGAACGCTTGGATAAAATTGTTGTTTCACTGGACTTGGACCCGCATCGTTCAACTGGACATGTACAAGAAATTGATGATTCAACACTCTCACAATCACTCACTCTTGTTTCTGAGGTCATTTCTTCTATTGAGACTGAAGTACTTGAGATTGATACAGAACTTGCTATTGCTAAGACTGAATTAGAACGTCAAAAGGGCATCAGCAGTGTAGCAAATTCACTAAAACCATTGGGTATCGATCCCAGTCTGATTGGAACCACTGACTATACATTCACTACTGCAGGTTTAGTCCCTTCTGGGAGAATAGGTGAGCTGGAATGGAGTCTTCAGGAAGTCACTGAAGGTGCTTTTACCCTTAATTCGTTACCTCTCAAGGGTGGTGATCATGTCAGTGTTATCACTGTTCCAATTAGTATGATGGATGCAGTAGAACGTATTCTGTCAGCTCTTGAATTTGAAGAGTTTCCTATTCCAGAAGGAGAATCCGGAACTCCTGAACAAATTGTTGACAAGGCTCAATCTCAGATGCAATCTCTTGAAGAGGAAATCGTTCGTTTACAACAGAGAAAGACTACCATCGGGAAAGAATGGGGTTTTAGAATATTAGTGGCCTGGGAAACTCTACAAATTGAGAAGAAACGTGTAGATATCAAATCTCAGATTGTCTATACTGATCAATCAATCAAAATGTGGGGTTGGATTCCTGCGCGTCGACAAGCTGAGTTGGAACCAATACTTCGTGCAAAAGTTGGTTCTGCTTTAGAAGTGTCGTTTGATAAACCCGACTTTGCTGATCATGACGCTCCCACGTTCATCTCGAATCCTTCTTACATGAAACCTACTGAAGACGTCGTGAAAGCTTTTGGAATACCATCAAGGCATGACCTTGATCCAACAAAGATCATGTTCCTAACATTCCCATTGATTTTTGGTTTGGTTTTTGCTGACGTCGGTCAAGGTTTTCTGATTATCCTTATTGGTCTTGCTGCCTGGAGAGCTAAGAAGAAAAGGCAGGATTGGGGTGCCATTTTAGGCTATGTACAGAATGGTGCTGAAGGGCTCATCTTAATGGGGTTATTCGCGATGCTTGGCGGCTTTCTCTTTGGGAGCTTTTTCGGTGCTGAAACCGTGATAGAACCGCTCTGGCCAACATTTGCTCATTTCTTTGACGATGGGACTGGAGAATTGATTGCCAATCCATATAGAGCGACACACATGCTTAAGCTTTCAATCGAGATTGGTGCCATTCACATCATGATTGGAATCATCTTGAACATCTATAATAAATTCAAGCATCGAGAGAAAGCTGACTTTGTTGTTGGTGTTTCTTACCTCTGGCTCTACTATGGATTCATCAACCTACTCTTTGGCGTGAGCTACAATAGTATTAATGACTGGTTCAGCACTACAGGACAGGTCAACCTCTGGGTCCCCATTGCGGGTATAGGCTATGGAACAGGGAATAATGGTATCTATCCTGCTATCCCTGTTGCTCCAATGATTTTTACATTAGCTGCTTTCATAGTTCCAATGGTAATCATGGCGCTTGCATCATTCAAGGGAGGTATGGATGGTATCGTGCTGTTCCTCGAGTATGCAATTGGGATGATCAGCCACACTGTGAGTTATGCTCGTATCTTCGCATTGAACACTGTACACATTATTCTGAGTGGAGTCTTTTTCACGCTTCTTCCAGCAATCATCTACATCCCATTCCCTGAGTTGACAATATTCGGTGTAGAGATAATACCTCCCGTGGTGCACTCTCTCAATCCATTAGTACCACATTATCCGCATCTACCCTTGTTAGGTGCAATCATTGGTACGCTCATAGTAGGAATTCTAGAAGGTCTTCTAGGATTCATGCATACGTTAAGGTTACATTTTGTAGAGTGGTTCAGCAAGTTCTACCATGCAGGTGGTATTGAATTCATGCCGTTCCATGCGAAGAGAATCCATACATGCCCAATCAAAACTGAAGTAGTTCAAACAAGCTATGCGGTGCAGTGACATCGTTCTCTATCTACTGCTCCCCAGCTCCAAGATAGAGTGCTGCTAACTCGGTTTCTCCTTTCACAGTGGGTTCTTGGTCTCTGTCTATTCGTTGCCTATTATCCCAGATACTACGTGCTAGGAGGTCCGTGGTTTTTGCTTTATTATCAACGTTCTGGGCTGATTGGTTATCTCCCACCTGTTGGAACACCTGCGCAGCTGTGGCATAGTTACCAACAGCTTCTCTCAACTGGTCATTTGCGTCTGAATAGTGTATCTTTGCTTTGGACTTCTCTCCCTTCAAGAACATGTATTCGGCCATGAAGTCATTCTTTGCACCTTCTATTCTCGAGAGGTCTCCCTTGAACTTCATCACAACTCCTTGGAGCTGCTTCACTTGAGTATCAACCTTATTCTTTGTCCGAATGACAGCTCCCTTTACACTATCAAGCTCATTTGCAGCTGACTCGAAAGATGCAACTGTCTGCTTCAATTTGGTTATTGTCCCATTATGAATCTCCAGAGCATCTTCCATTGGATCATCTTCTTCTAGGATTGCTAACTCATCCTGCATTTTCTGGAACGTATTCAAACGTTCAATCTGAGCACGAAAAGCTAGTTGTTCGGACTGCCTTGAATAAGATTGAGCTTCAGAAGCAAACGCTGTTGCCAAAGCAAGCTTTCCAAGATCCACAAGTTCTAGAGCTGCAGCATTGTCCCCCACAATCTTGTAATATGACGCAGCTTCTTCAGCGTGAAGATTTTCTAGAATTCTCGAAAGTATGAATTTTACACCCTGCTGCAGTTGAGAACTTTGCTGGAATTGAATCATATATTTTATGTTATTTAGTAGAGCAAGTGTCTTGTTACGAAGTTCTCCTACCTCAGTGTCCTCTATCTCCAAACTAAGGAGTATACCAAGAGTATCGAGCCCTTCTCTGATTGAATCCAGTGAGTCTGAAGGATTATTAACCATCTGAATTTTGGCTTCATCCATTGCTTTACTGATATCTTGAATCAATGCAGTCTTTCTCAAGTCTTTAGCAAACGCAATCTGGGCAATGATCCCACTGATATCACCATCACCTCTCTTCTTGAGGAGGTCTTGAACAAAAGCATATGTCTTCAAGTCTCCTTGAATTGCACCAGTTAATTCTCTCGTCTTTGCCAGCGTTTCTGCCTTTCTTAAATTCTTGAAAATCTCTTTCAGGACCTTCTTTGCTTCGGCCTTGTTATTCACTTCTAGTAAGTCTGTAAGAACCTGTACGTTCGATTCTGCGCTGCAGAACAGACTCTGAGCTTTCTTCTGCTCTTTATCAATCCTGCTTTGTTCTGCATTTGGTTGTAAAGCAAGTACTTCCCTGAAACACTTCTCAGCTCTACTAAAAGCATCAGAGGACACCAGATACAGCTTGGAAGCATCTTCTAGGTTCCCGGATCTCATCTGTGCATCTGCAATATCGGTATATGTCATTGCAAGGTAAACTTCACTAAGTCCTGAAGTATTGCTTTTCCAAGAAAGAATGGTTGAGAGTTTTTCTTTGTCTTCTCGTTTCTTTCTGAATAACGGAATCGCTTCATTGTACAGGTCCGTTGCCTGTTCAAAAATGAATGAGCTAAGAATATCCCGCCAAATCAGCTCATCAAATGGATTGAATGCCTGCCTGAATGTACTCTCATTACCAATTAGCTCATTCAGAAACTCGTCGTAGAATTCTGCCTCTGCACTTTTATTTCTACCACGAATTGAGGTAAGTTCAGCGTCATCATCTTCTAGAGATTCTTTTACAAGATTATATGCCTGGAGGCCTAGGGCGACTCTACGGAGCTTTTGGGTTCCATCCACTTTCTTAGCAATTGCTGAAAATGGACGTTCAAGCATAGTGTAAACCTTAGCGAGATATTTTGATGCATTCCGCTGTATGTCCTCATGCTCATTTTCAACAAAGGGTCCGCTAGCGGCAGCTGCTTGATGGAGCCATGCCATAACCCTTGCCATCCAGACATCTGCAAGATTTCTTTGCGTCTGATCTTCAAGATCTTCTAGAGCTGATTCAAGTTGCTGTTTAATTTCACCGTCACTCTGCGCTACTCTATTGCGCAGATATGCCATATCAAAATCTCCGACCATAATTTGCTGACTGAAAGAAGCCACAGTATCATAGAGCTCTGTGAATGCATCATGCATGGCGATCCGTTTCAACTCAATTCCGTCTTTGTCATCTATATCATGAAGGGAAAAATCCATCACAGCATCTTGTGCCTTAAGATTGAGCTCGAATAGTAAACTAGTATAGATGATAGCATCGTCCTCATCATCATCAGTTGTGGGTTTACGCGGTTTTTTTGAACCCGGTAGGACGTTTGACATTCTTTCAATCTCCTGAAATTAAGGCTAAAAGCTATGTTGTGTAACAATTACTTAAGCGTACTTACGCTTTCGAAAATGCGCGGTTTTCCTATGTGATGCCCACAACTTACGAATTGGCTAAGTAATTACAAATATCCCGGCAATATGCATCTTTGGGATGCAGAGAAATTGTACTAATCTTCGGCGGTTCTGAATCTAATCATTCTCCCATCTCGATACTTGATTATCTGTCCATTTTCAGCGAGTTTATTGAGGACCTCGCTTGTTCGAGATCGGGATTTTCCCCATTTTTCAGCAAGTTCTGCTGCTGTCAGACCACAATCTTCATTGTGTAACATATTGACAAGTCTGTCCCAACTAGCATCACCATCAAGACAATTGGAGCGGTCTGGAAATATGGTATACTGCCCGCCTTCAAACGGTGATTCTGAATTTGCGGTCTCTATTTGATTTGTCAGTTCAATAATAGTATCTTTGAGACTATATACTGTCTTTCTCAGTTCTGTGACTTCTTTCCTTAGAGCTTTGATATCCTGATTCTCTTCCATTTTCCCCACCTACGTTTCTTCGTAATCTTTCCTGAATTCGATATAGTTGCGCTTCTTTTTTTTCTTTTCAATACCCTCTTTTAGTTCAGCAGCTTCGATGTCGATTTCCTGTCCTGGATTATATGACTCCAGATCCTCAAGGCTGACACATTTTCCATCAACCATTGCTTCATCTTCCGAGCAACGTTCCATCATCTCCTCAGTATCACTGGGGAGAATATTTGTTTCAGCACTTCCACTATGAATAATCTGTATGGTTTTACCAGAGGTAACTATTTCAGAAGAATCAGCTAAATCATATTCTGTTGCTTTCATTCGAAGGATATTCTCAACAATCTCTTTAGTATCCTTCATACACCGGTCTTTCTTATGATGATATGTCATGGTGACCAACAACCGTCAACAACAATCGACAACAAACCTTTGTGTCAAGTGCTTTTAAGGATTTGTTATTGTCCACTTATCTTGTCTACTCTTCAACGGACATAGTTCTTGCAAAGGTCATGTAACCAGTGTGTGCTACCATCCATGTAGTGGGTCTTGTTTTATTCTCTCTGACCATTATCTCTCGTTGAAATATCTCAAGGGTTTTGATCATGCCCCATTTACCCTCTTCTGACAAAGCTTTGCAGGTCTTCATTGTTTGTTCGATTGTTGGACTGTAGCTCGCAAGGTAACAACTGGATTTCAGAGCTCTATGTGCTTCATCTACGAGCAACCAGGGAGTAGCTAGGTCCAAGACAACAGCATCGATATTCTCTTCCTTGATACCTTCCAAGATGTCCTGATGATGTTGCGTCACGTTCTCAGTGAGACCGAACTTAGCGAGGTTCTTCTGCGCTCCGATATACATGTCTTCTCTGATTTCGTAGGTGTACACATGACCTGTAGGACCAACAGCTCGTGCTAGGATACCTGTGAGTGCAGCTGATCCCGTTCCTGATTCAACAACTTGGGAACCTGCTCCAATAGAAGCTTGAACTAGAATAGTCCCGGCATCCTTCGGATAGATGATCTGCGTGTTTCGACCCATGGCAATCTGTATATCAGTATGACTTGGTCTGTGAATCTGAAATACAGTACCCGAATGACTTTTCATCTTATGTCCGAAGGGCTTACCTATCATGTCGTCAAATGCTAGGATTCCCTTATTGGAGTGGAAACTCTCGCCAGCTTTCACTCGTCGGATCCAGTTTCTCTTGCCATCCATGAAGATGTAGACAAGGTCACCATCTTGAATCGGGTCTTGCATAGAGTGTCCTCTGTTTTACTTTTGTTTTGAGTGTTGCTAAGGTGACGCATCCTTGTACCATGTTGCTTCAAACTTAGTTTGATTGCAACTAGAATTTACAATCATTATATTCGATTTTCTAGAAACGCGCCACTAAATACTATCAAGCTAACCTTTATCCGAATTCAAAGTGGAATTGACTGGAGGTGCACAGATGAACGACCCGGGAAATCCCGACACGCCAAATGAAGAACATCTAGAAGATGCACAAGATTTAGACAAGCCCATAGAACTCATTCACAAATCAGCGTTGCCATACCACCCTCTTGTGAGTGATGCTCTTGACTTGAATGTTGACTTGAATGTAGGCGTTGTTCTTGGACGCTCTGATTCATTTCATCGAAAATACCGTAATCACGGTTTAGGAACGATCGGAGGTGTTACAGAGACCTCTGATGATGTCCTTACTTCTCTCATGGGAATGCCAGTGAATCTGGATTTGATGAGTCCCCACGTCATGCTAGTTGCTGGAAAAAGAGGCTCTGGAAAGAGCTATACCCTTGGAATAATTGCTGAAGAG
>CAZMBV010000073.1:0-12329 GCA_964564335.1 uncultured archaeon | reverse complement strand
GAAATTGTTGAATATATTCAAAACAACGTTAAATTCTAGCTCTAATGTGAGGGACAACAATTGTCAGTCGCGGACCTTGTAGAGGGAGTGCTTAGTCATAATAGACGGTATCTAGCCCGTCTCATCTCTATGATTGAGGATGAGGATGGTCGAGCACTAGAAGCACTCAGTCTATTGTACAAGCATACTGGCAAGGCGCACATAATCGGGGTCACTGGCCCTCCAGGTTCAGGGAAAAGTTCTCTTGTGACCAAGTTAACCGCAGAATTCAGGAAACGTTCGAAGACAATCGGTATCATCTGTGTCGACCCATCCAGTCCATTTACTGGTGGAGCTCTGCTTGGTGATCGAATCAGAATGCAAGAACATAGTCTCGATGATGAGGTCTATGTTCGTAGCATGGGTACCCGCGGTCATCTTGGAGGGCTGTCACGAGCTACTTCTGATGCTGTTCGGGCAATAGATGCTTTTGGAAAAGATGTCATCTTTGTGGAAACAGTGGGGACAGGTCAGTCCGAGGTTGAAGTAATTGATATTGCTCACACAGTAATTGTAACTGATGTTCCTGGAAGCGGCGATGATATACAAGCAATCAAAGCTGGCATCATGGAAATTGCAGATATTTTCGTTGTGAATAAGAGTGATCTTCCTGGGATTGAGAAAAAGGTTGCAGAGATTAATGCAATGCTCGATATTGACTCTCGAGAACGGGTATGGAGACCTCCGGTACTATTGACTAATTCACGGAGTGGTGAGGGTATCCCAGAATTGCTAGATACTATTCTAGCACATTATGAATATCTGAAAGAATCCGGTGACCTACAGAAGAAAGGTCTTCAGAGAAGTAGAGAAGAACTCCAGGACTTGATGAAGTACAAATTGACACAAGAGCTATCTCTAAAACTTCGAGACAAACCCGAGTATGAGGAAGCAATCAGACAGATTGCTAAGAGGGAAATAGATCCTTACACAGTTGCTGAGCAACTGATTGCAGAATTCCTATTTAGTATGAGCAGGTGATTTTACATGGGAGATAACAAGATTCTCCCTGCTGCTGTAAAGCGGTGGGATGAAAACACAGTTGCAAAGACGATTAACAGGTTTCCCGAGAGGAAAGAGATCTTTCATACAATCTCTGGAGTACCCATCAATCGGTTATATACACCTCTAGACTCTAAGAATTTAGATTATGAAAAAGACCTTGGATTCCCCGGTGAATATCCCTTCACAAGAGGAGTTCAAGCTACTGGCTATAGAGGTAGACTCTGGACAATGCGTCAGTATAGTGGATTTGCTACTGCAAAGGAATCGAACAAGAGATTTCACTTCCTCCTTAATCAGGGTCAGACAGGTCTCTCTGTTGCTTTTGATCTCCCAACACAGATTGGATACGATTCTGATCATCCATTAGCATTAGGTGAAGTTGGAAAAGTGGGTGTAGCAATTGATTCCCTTGCAGACATGGAAGTGCTCTTTGATAAAATCCCATTGGACAAGGTTTCAACATCAATGACAATCAATGCTGATGCTGCAGTTTTACTCGCGATGTATATTGCAGTTGCGGAGAAACAGGGAGTGCCCATGGATAAGCTCAGAGGAACCATCCAAAATGACATCCTGAAAGAGTATGTCGCACGTGGAACCTATATCTTCCCTCCCACGCCATCGATGAGATTAATTACTGACACCTTCAAGTTCTGTAGTGAAAAAATGCCGCTTTGGAATACTATCTCCATCTCGGGCTATCACATTCGTGAAGCTGGATCCACTGCTATCCAAGAGGTTGCATTCACTCTTGCTGATGGTATTGCATATGTTCAAGCAGCAATTGATGCAGGTCTCGATGTTGATGATTTTGCATCTCGGCTCTCGTTCTTCTTCGGGTCTCATAGTGATTTCCTTGAGGAGATATGCAAGTTTAGAGCTGCGCGACGGCTATGGGCTCGCATAATGCGAGAACGATTCAACGCAAAGGATGATAGTTCATGCAAGATGCGCTTTCATACGCAAACAGCAGGATGTACTCTTACAGCACAGCAACCCGATAATAATGTCGTACGTGTCACGCTTCAAGCACTTCAAGCAGTTCTCGGAGGAACACAGTCACTCCATACAAACTCACGTGATGAAGCCCTATCGCTCCCTACTGAGGAATCTGTTCAGATAGCTCTTCGTACTCAACAAATAATTGGATACGAATCTGGTGTGAGTGATACAGTTGATCCCCTTGCTGGGTCTTACTACATTGAAACTCTAACGACAGAGATTGAAGACAAAGCCATGGAGTACATTAAGAAGATTGATGAAATGGGTGGTGCCCCTGCAGCAATTGAAAAAGGCTTCATTCAGAGGGAAATCAACGATGCTGCGTATGCATTCCAGAAGAGTGTTGATGCGGATGAACGTGTTGTTGTAGGAGTGAACAAATTTCAGGTCAATGAAGAACAACAATTCGAATACCTTCGGGTCAATCCTGAATCTGAACGTGAACAAATCAAACGACTTTCAGATTTGCGGAAAACTAGGGACAATGAAAAGGTCAACATTGCTTTGCAAACCCTCCGTGCTGGTGCAGAGGGCGATACCAATCTTGTTCCTCTGATTCTTGAAGCCGTAAAGGTATATGCAACTCTAGGTGAAATATGTGGAGTTTTACGTGAGATATTTGGCGAATACAAAGCAGCTGATCTATAATGGGTGATTGAAATGGTTGTTGAGAAAATCGCACATATTGGAATTGCAGTAGAAAGTATTGAACAATGGATTGGTTTCTACCGAGATGTACTAGGACTCGAGTATGGTGGGTCTGAAGAGGTTCCAGAACAAAAAGTACGAGTTGCTTTTCTCACAATTGGAGAGAGTAGTATCGAGCTTTTAGAGCCAACCTCTGAGGATAGTCCTATTGCTAAGTTTTTGGAAAAACGTGGTAGTGGCATTCACCACATTGCAATACAGGTAGATGATATTGAAGCCGCACTAGCCAAACATCACGAAGCAGGTGCACAATTAATTGATAATAGTTCTCGAATTGGTGCGCACAAAATGAAGATTGCATTTGTCCATCCAAAAGCATCAGGCGGAGTGCTTCTCGAGCTTTGTGAGCCATATCACTAAAGTGTAAAAACTTATCTTATTATTTACCTAATTTTATACAATACCAGGAGGAATACGATATGTCTGAGACACCCGAGTCTCGATATGACCTATATCGGTCAGCCAAAATCTATGAATCTAATGGTCGATACGATGAAGCTCTAGAAGCATATGCTAAAGCAATTGAACTCAGTGCAGATTATACACACGCTTGGTTTTACAAGAGTCGCCTTCATTACAGGTTACACCAGTACGAGGAAGCAAAGAATTGCGCAGAAAGAGCACTGGAACTAGCCCCTAGCTGGGAGAAACATATTCGTACGATAATCGAAAACTGTGAATGTCAGATGAAACCTTGACCTGTGTAAAGGTTACGTTCTAAGGATCTTATTGAGAACTTCAGCAACTCTGATGGTATCATCACGGTCCACCATTCTATTCAAGACCATTCTAGCTCGTGTGCCATATTTACCATAGATGAGTATATTCTCTTTAGCGAGCTCTTCTGAGAGCTTCATCGTATCAAATGGGAAATCATCAAGACCCAAAAATAGAATGTTTGTATCTGGTCTATCAATTTTTAGACCTGGTATGTCTCTGATGCTGTTATACAATAGTTTTGCATTCTCATGGTCATCCTTCAATCTATCAACCATTGTTTCCAGAGCTACAATCATCGGAGCCGCGATAATCCCAGCTTGTCGCATTCCACCTCCAAGTCTCTTTCTGATGCGATGACCTTCATGAATGAATTCTTCAGTACCTGCGATTATCGAGCCAACTGGAGCTGAGAGACCTTTGCTCAAGCATATCTGGACTGAATCCACGTCCTCGACAAGTTTCTTTGCTGGAATATCTAATGCGACTGCAGCGTTGAAAAGTCGTGCTCCATCGCAATGAATTTTGAGACGATGCTCACGAGCAACTGAAGTGAGGTCTTTGATTTGGTCTGGTGTGATAATTACCCCACCTGCATAGTTATGCGTATTCTCAATAACGACCATTGCTGTTTTTGCTAAATGTGCATCATCGGGATTAATCGCCTCTTCAAGTGTTTCAGGAAGAATATATCCCCTAACACCTTTCACTGGTTTGGGAAATAACCCCCCCAGCGATGACATAGCACCTGCTTCGTAGAGATTCGTGTGGGACCTCTCTTCGATGACGATCTCGTCTCCACGAGATGTTTGTGATAATAATGAAATCACATTACCTTGAGTCCCTGAGGTGACAAGCAACGCAGCTTCTTTTCCAAGGATTCTTGCAGCCTTTTCTTGAAGTTCATTGATAACATCATCTTCACCAACCACGTCATCACCAAATCTACCAGCTTTGTGAGCCTGGACAATTGCTTCAATCATTTCATCTGTAGGTTGAGTGATGGTATCACTTCGTAGGTCAATGGTCTTCATACTTTTTATACAGGCGTTCCCCCGATTTAGCCTTGTGGTATGTGCTCATTCAGCAAGGCATAAAGGTTAGTCCCAGATTTCGAAATTTCTGGACATTTGACTATGGAGACTCCTGAATTGCAAAGTGAAGAAAATTTGGGATATATCGGCAAATTGCGTTTATTCAAACGGGACGCAAAACTCTACATTGCTATCTGGTCTCTAGGTTCTTTCTCATTTGGAATTAGTGGAGTCATCTTCAATCTCTATCTTACCGATGCTGGTTTTTCAGAAGATTTCATCGGATTCTTTCTATCGATTTCAATGTTTGCTACTGCTGGTATTGCATTTATTGCTGGGTTACTGACTGATAAAGCAAGTAGAAAGAAAATCATCCTTGTCGCCAATGTCGTTGTTTTCGCAGCAATCTTTGTTCAATATACGACATTAAATCCTCTAGGGTTAATTCTTTCTCAGATATTTCTCGGACTTTCTAGTGCTTTCAGAGAAGTAGCATGGTCTCCCTACATTACTGATCTATCCTCTGAACGTGAACGTGCGCATCTCTTTGGTTTTGCTGGAGGAATATCATTACTTGCAGTTCTTGCAGGTAACCTGTTAGGTGGGTTCTTACCTCAACTGTTCGCAGAAATGCTAGGAATTCCAGAAGGTCGTTCTTTTGTGATTCCTTACCAATATACACTCTGGATTAGTTTGATTCCAAGTGCCCTTGCTATTTTACTTGTAACACAGATGACCACAGATACTCCCACATGCACTAATGTAAGAAGAGCGTTGAAGAATATCAAGAGCTGGGGCTTCATTGGAAAGTATGCATCTACTATTACTGCCGTGGGATTAGGTGCTGGAATGATTGTAATGTTTTTCAATCTGTATTTCACGCATGAATTTCCCTTAGATTCAGGATTGCTTGGTATTATCTTTGCTATCAATACGATTCTTCTTTCAGCAGGGAACTTCCTTGCACCTGCACTAGCAGATAGAATCGGGAAAGTACGCACCGTTGTAGTGACCGAAATGTTGTCAATACCCTTCTTGGTAATGCTCTGGTGGGCTCCCATCTTGCAATTTGCTGTTCTAGGGTACGTTATGCGTACAGTATTAATGAATATGAGCGGACCCGTTTCAAACGCGTTCTTCATGGAGGGTCTCACAAAAGAAGAACGGGCAACTGCTGTAGGAGTAGTGCGCACTGGTGACTCTCTGGTGAGAGCAATAGCTGCAAATATTGGTGGTTGGTTATTAGCTCTAGGTCTATATCGGCTTCCATATCTGCTTGTATCAGGATTATACCTGCTAGGTATCTTCCTCTTCTATGGATTTTTCAGAAAGACTGAGAACGAAATGGAACTAATCAAACAAGTAGAACTTGTAGCTGCATCTGAAGATGAAAAATTGTTTGATGCAACATAGCAAACAAGGGTGCTGATTATTCTAAAATGGATACAATTGCTTTGCTCGATTCATTATCTCGTCATCTGCAGGGAATATGATGGGGATTGAAGTATATTCTGATTCACAAGGATTCCCTTTTGCAACGTGGAAGATGATTTTTGGTCTTCCAGATTCAGTGCTGTTATCCACCTCGATAACATAGCTCATAGTGGTTCTAGCTTCACTCGTACCATCTGGATGACAACAAAGACTAACAGGTCCTTTGGTTCCTCCATGATCTTTCAACATGGCAAAGACGTCATCAACAGTCTTCACTTGACGAATCAAATTATAGCCGCGTTCCATTCTTACTACAGACTGATCGTAAGCATATCCCTCGGAACGCAAGGTCTCTTCCGTATCTAGCATGATGTGATGGCTTGTTCTGAGAACACGTCGTTCGGACCATTCAATTGAATGGTCATTTCCAGCTAACTCAAGTCCAAGCATGCTATCAGTATCTGCAAGTATGAGATTTCCCCATTGATATTTTCTCCCGCTCTGAAGGTGGTCTACTGTCATACTTAGACCGTCTTCAGCATCTTTAGAGAACATTAGTAGTTGCTCAGTAAGTATGTGGTATGATGGGTCATTTGTATTCCTAACATGTGTATTTGCAATAGCTAGACCATTTCTGTTGACTCCTATTGCCAAGCCCCCAACTTCTTCGGTCACGTTATTGACACCTCTAATTCCAAAACAATCAACATCATAGAACAACTCATCGCGATGGTCTTGGGTGCTCATATCTCGATTTTTGAAAAGAAGTGTTTTCTTATACTTTTGGAGAATTACTGCACCTGCGAAACTTGGCATGAGAATCACACTCTAGCATTTTGCTCATGCGCGTACAATATAAGTCATCACTGTATTTTTACCTCGAAAGAAATACTAGGTTTTGAGGTCGAGAATCCGATGGTCGATATGGATTTGCTAAAAAGCTGTTTCACTCTTTCTTCTCTAAAATTACAGGTGAAACTCTTCGATAGTCTTGATTCGACCAATGCTGAGGCTAAAAAGCAAATCATCAAGGGGAACAAACAGGATTTACTCATTGTATCCTCTCATCAGACTGCAGGACGAGGACGCCTTGATAGGACATGGTTCTCACCAGATGGAGGTCTCTATTTTTCTTTAATTCTTAAACCCCGCCTTGGCCCAGAGTCTGCTCCACTAACAAGCCTTCTCTGCGGTGTTGCTGTTGCAAATGGGCTTCAATCAATTGGAATAGATCACGTTCGGCTGAAATGGCCAAATGATATTCTAGTAATGGAAGATAAGATTGCAGGAATCTTGACTGAGCTTGTTTCAATTGATTCTCTTGAAAGCTGGATGATTCTTGGAATTGGAATTAACCAGAATATCAGCATTACCGATTTTCCCGATGAGATTGCCTCCAGAAGTACCTCCGTCGTAAGAATTCTGGAAAGAGAAACTTCTCCTGAATCACTCCTTTGTCCTATTATCAATGAGATTGACCGTTTATTTGGAATTGTCGAAACTGAGCAATCTTTCATTTCCATTCTAACATCATGGAAAGCGTTGAGTGCTACGCTTGGCAGGAAAGTGCGTATTGATGATGGAACACGTGTGTTCAAAGGATATGCTGAAGATTTACTTGATGATGGGTCACTACTAATCTTAACAGAGAATGGAAGAGAAACGGTCACAATGGGTGATGTGACCCACCTTCGGAGTGATTGATGGATCATGGATTTGCTCGTGTTAACGGATATACATGACAATTGGACATACTTGGAAGAAACGATAACATTAGCATCAGAACTTGATGGAGTTATCTTCCTTGGAGACCTGCTTGTCCATGGAACTCTCGAAAAACACAATCCTATAGCTTTCAGAAACTTCTCAAGAATTCATGATGCTGCTAGATTCACTGTTGGAGTTCCAGGAAATAGTGCCACCCCTGATATCATTCAATTTCTGAACGCGAATAACTTCAATATCCATGGAAAATCGCGTGTTCTGGACAATGTTGGATTCTTTGGTGTTGGCGGCACTCCTGATTCAGTGACTCTTATCCTTGAGCTGAGAGACTTTTTCCAGAAAGAAATTCGGCCCGCCATTAAATTGCATGATAAAGCTCTAGAAACACTTTCAGTCTTTGGGGTGACAATTAAAGATGATATCTTTGTAGTCGAAGATTGGACTGAAACACAGGTCAGGGAATTAAACCAATATCGCGGTCCCTTTGATCATACTGAGGAAGAAATCTTCAGTATCCTCACACAAGGATTGCAATCATTACCAGAATGTTCCATCAGAGTTTTACTCTCTCATATACCTCCGTACGAACCTGTTTTGAATCCAATATTTCCAGAGGGCGTTTCGACTGGAAGTAAAGGGATTACAAAGTTCGTAAAAGAATTCAGACCATCAGGTGTCCTTTCTGGACATTATCACATCTATCATGAATTTGATATCGATGAAATTCCATGCGTGATTTTCCCAGCTGCAACGGATGGTTTCTACTCAATTTTAAAAATCGACCAACGCTCGAAGGAATTCGCGGTGAAGGTAAGAACCTTCTAGAGACCTTAGTAACTTAAGTGGATTAGACATGAATTGCATATGAAAACTGGAGCGGATTTGTGTGAAACCTGCTGTAACCAAAGTAAAGACCAAAGACTTGAAGGAAATTGAAAATCATATCCTCAAGAGTGAACATGCATTATCAGCTAAAAGCAAAGGCGAGTATGAAATTTTCCGTATTCTTTTCGCTGGAGAAACTATTGTTGCATATACAAGCGGAAAAATTGTAAGCAGTGGTCCTCGGGCTGAAGCAGCAGTTCAGTCTGCAATTCTCTCCTTATCTCCTGAATCATCACAGGTGAAAATGACAATCGGATCTGATGAGGCTGGTAAAGGTGAGTGGCTTGGTCCAATGGTGATTGCAGCAGTTGCACTCACACCTAAACAATCACGAATGTTGCAGAGTCTTGGGGTGATGGATAGCAAAGAAATACAGTTAGAACGATTTAGTGAGCTAGCAAAAGAAATAGAATCAAACTGTAGTAGCAAGAATGTTCTATTGATATCGCCAAAGACCTTCAATGAACGATTTGAAGAATTAAAAGGCGAGGGGAAAACTCTCAACGACCTGATGGCATGGGGTCACTCCAAGGTGATTTCTGAGGTTTACAATTCCATTACTTCTGACACCCCGATTAGGGTAGTCGTTGATGAGTTTGCTAGGGTAAAGACAGAATCTCGCTTATCTCGTGTCATTCATTTAGACGAGATTGAATTGATTCAGCGTCCTCGAGCTGAGGATGAAATAGCGGTAGCTGCAGCATCGATACTAGCAAGGGAATCTCGTGAAATCTGGATTGATAGGTACTCTGAAAAAGAAGGCATCGATTTAAGAGACCTCAGTATCTTTGAGGCATTCAATCGAGAAGATAAGGAAAACTTCTCGAAGATTCAGTACCTTACTAAGATGGCTGAGCGAAAGTAATAGAATTGGTATCATTCCTAAGGATTATAAGATATTAACGATAGTTTATTAATATGCTACTCGTTTACGCCTTAATTGGTGCTGTTATACTCTCAGTGTTGTCTTATGGGTACGCATCTATTGTCGAACCAAGACACACCAAGAAGCGACGCACAGGTCGTAAGGAGTATCCTGACCTCTGGATCGAAGGTCTTCTTGATTGTGAATACTCGCCTACGAAGCAATCCTATGGACCTGCGCGAATATTGCCTGTAGATAAGGTCAAACTAATGCCTACCTCCCGAGGTTGTGAAGAATGCTGAATCGACTAAGTCATATGTAGCATATGCGTTCTCATTAAACAGATGAATTTGCCCAAATGAGTGATTTTGCAATGATTGAACAATCAAAAAAGGGTCTCAGTATTCTTGACAAACTCCTTCCAGTCTGGATTATTTCAGCTATGATTATTGGTCTACTTTTCGGATATTTCATTCCTGGACTTGCGGGTGCACTTGATTTTTGGAGACTAGACACTGTTTCGTTTCCAATCGCTATTGGATTGATATGGATGATGTATCCAATACTCGCTAAGGTCAAGTATGAGGAACTTGGGAAACTCAGGGAACAGAAGAAAATGTGGGGGGTCTCTCTTGTTCTGAATTGGGCTATCGGTCCACTAGTGATGTTCACTCTTGCATGGGTGTTCTTACCCGACCTTCCCGACTACAGGATTGGGCTCATTCTTATAGGTCTCGCACGTTGTATCGCAATGGTCTTGATCTGGAATATGATGGCAGGAGGATGTAGTGAATCTTGTGCAGTTCTTGTTGCAATCAACTCAATCATGCAGATTTTTCTCTATAGTGTTGAAGCATGGTTCTACATCACATTTCTCTCAGAACTCATTGCCCCTGGAAGTGGTTCCGTAGTTGCCTTCACAGTCTTTGATATAGCAAAGAGTGTTCTAATCTTTCTAGGGATTCCACTGCTTGCAGGTTTCCTCACTAGACTGCTACTAGTAAAGCGTCGAGGAAAAGAATGGTATGATGGAATATTTGCCCCGAAACTTGGACCTGCTGCACTGATTGGCCTGCTCTTCACAATCATCATCATGTTCAGTCTGAAGGGAGATGTAATTCTAACCTTACCCTTTGACGTATTCAGAATTGCACTTCCACTATTGGCATACTTTATGCTGATGTTCTTCTTATCATTTGGAATATCTCGACGGATGGGCTTCTCATATGATAAGAATGTAACAATCTCATTCACTGCGGCAAGCAACAATTTCGAGCTCGCAATTGCTGTTGCAGTAGGCGTTTTTGGTTTAGGTTCAGGACAGGCATTAGCTGCGGTTGTAGGCCCTTTGATCGAAGTTCCTGTGCTCATTGGACTGGTCTATGTATCACTCTGGCTTGGTAAGAGATTCTATGGAAGAAATCTTGGTGATCCAGCTCAGTGTGATACCTAGTATCTATTTCCCTTTCAATGTTCGTCGTCGACGAGTACTTGTCCACGCCTTCTTGATATGATGCGCTTGGTGCGCCTTGCGTGAACTGAAGACTTCGAGATTTCCATATCGATTATCAGTTTTGATCTTATTTTGATGGTGAACTACTTCTCCGGATTGAAGTTTCCGGCCTAATTGCTTCTCAGCTTTCCAACGATGAACAAGTTTTCCGGAGTCGATAAATCGGAGATAGCCCTGAGTATCTCGATAGGTCTTTCCAGTCATATCCATAATTCATGAAGATGTACCTTTAACTGCTTCTCAGAAATTCGCCATCGAATGATTGTCCGCGCCATTCTATGACGCTAGTGCAGTACTAAACAACTTTTGAGTTAGTCTACTAGCTTGTCTGAACTGAGTGACTTCTCCACCGAATGTCTTTGCTTCTACGCCAAACAGTAATTCGAATTGGTCAGAGAAATCTCTTACTTTGTCAAGTAATACACGATAGGGGCTCTTTGCCACAAGAACTGTAGTAAAATCATGTCTTTGAGCGAATAGGATATCGAACTCTCCTATGGATAGTCTGTTGAGACCTGCCTTGCTCTGAGTGATTTCCTTGAATAGTTCCTGTACACCTGTTAGACCCGCAGCGGTAAGATTCTCATCTAGATTGGCAGTTGGGATGAATTTCTCGTGATACAAAAGTATACCACTTGAGTGAATCACGTATAATTCTTGCATCTGTTCACTCCAATCAAGCTCATCAAGAGCTGGAGATCCAAGAACAGCAACTCCCATAATCAGTAATCCTGTGACGAGACAGAATGCACCGAATAAGTAAATCGGTTCACCGAGTTCATAGTAAATGAAATCGCTACGAAGCAGATATCCTACAAAACCAATAATGAATCCTACACCAATCATTCTCATGCTCTGCTTTACTACTCCTGAGGTATTTCTGATATAAAATGCAAAGAAGAGGATTAAGATTCCAAAGGCGACAAGCGATGCTGAAAGAGCAAGAGCTGTCAAATACTCTCGTGGAGCTAACACTGTGATTATCGCAACAATTGTGCCTGCGACAGTGAATCCGTGGCGAGTCCTATATGGTAATATCCGCTCAAGTGCAAAAAAGAATCCAATCAATGCGACCATCATCATAAGATATCCGATCTTTATCCATATGAGCGACCCTGGGTCTGATATAAAGTAAAAATCAGACATGATGAATGAGAATGAATTGCAAGCCATTCCTGCCATAAAAAGAGACCATGCTAACCTCACATCATTCAATTTTCTAAGTACCCCCCTGTACCATTGAGAGATGAAGGTGGCAGAGAAGAGTATCGAGTATAGAACTACAGCTGAATGAAGAACTAGGACAACATCTCGAACTAGTGTAGGATTAGTAAAGGCTGGCATCGTTTTCGATTGCTCCCAACGCATAGATACTATAGCTCCTCAAGAAGCTTCCGTGAAC
>CAZMBV010000072.1:0-12389 GCA_964564335.1 uncultured archaeon | reverse complement strand
TCCATCGAAATTCTCATGGGCGATTGTATTGAGTGCATCAATTGCAAATGTTCTGAAACCTGCTTTCACCATCTTCTTGCCAAACCATGCAAGTTGGTTTGTATCTGCACCGGGTATGAAGGGAATGATTCCGGGAAATCTCGGCCATTCCATGTCCTTTGACCCTGATGATGCCCTTTCTGGAGCCCACAGTAAGCGATTACCCTCATCCGTTCGCACATATGGTATGGGTAGACCCTGTGTTGTTGTCCTGCTCTTATCTGGATAAAGCGCTCCTTTGTCTAGCCACATTAGGCCTTCGCTGTGTGCTGACAAGTATCCCAAGAGGCTAGATAGCATTCTTATTCCTAGATTGAAGTGCCATGCTGGGGGCCAGTCTATGTAACTTGGATATCCATGTGTCACAATCCATGGATTAGGTGCATTCTCATCAGTTAGTAGACTCTGATGATATGTCATTAGTCGATTGAGATATACAACCATGAGTGCAGAGGGAGAAGACTGCATTGCGATGAAGTCTGGTAATCTATCAATAAGCAACACCTCACGAATCCAGTTCTTTTCTGAACCAAGTATATTTCGCCAATCATTCGAATCACAGTTTTGAGGTTCGAAGACCCAAGGAGCTCCTTTCACTTTGTCGAAGAGATATCCAGTCATATCCCAAGCAATTGGACTCAAAAACGGATTAGTCCAATCTCCCTCCTCTGGATCTACTCCAATCCGTGCTGTTGTAGGAGTTATCTCTGAAACCTCTGGGATAAGCATGGGCCAAGCTGGTTCTCGCGGTTGCTCAGGAATATCTGCTTTTGAGTAGAATTTGATTGCATCGTCCAGCATTTCAGGTTCTGCAAGTGTGAAGTCTAGGGGAGGTTGAAGATTTTTGGATGTACATGAATCTTGTAGACCGTTCAGATCACAGAATAAGCAGGTTCCCTTTCTACCGTTTGCAACATCCTTCTTCTTAGCATGAACACATGAACTGCCAAGACATCCCCCGCACATCTTTGAGTAGATACAATCCTGACAATCTCTCCCTGCAAGACATCCTCTACTCACCCCCCATCACCCTCCTCATGATGGCAGTCCATGTTGAATCCTAGACCTTGGTGTCTGAAAAGCATTTGCCAGTCTTTACCGAACCAATTTCCACTATTTCTTGGTCCTGATTCTCTCGGTTTTGCCCAGTCCTGCCAGATGAGATGATTTGCTACTGCGATTGGCAGTTTTGTCGCCCACCCCTTGGTAAATGGACCATAGATATTGCCATCAACGAATGTGAAAGCTGGAACGAATCTTGTTATCCTTACTCGAAGTTTTCGTTCCTGAGAAAATGGAGTAGCATTAGCTAATTGGTTCTCTATTGACTTGCTGGTATAGGGGGGATTAAATACGATGGCACGGAGTGCACTTTTTCCATGAATACTCCAAGGAACTCGTGATACTCTCCAGATATCTGCACTTACACTCCAATCCCATCCGGGACACCAATAACCAAGTGATCTCGCAACCTGTTTTCTAAGATACTTCAGTGATAGAAGATGTCGATCTCTTCTATTGGGATGCAGGGTAATTGGAGAAACTTCAGATTCAGTTGTATCCAGTGCTACATGAACTCCACGAAAACCACTGAACATAACCCGCGTAGCATGGAAATCCCCTCTGTCTTGTACTGTTTCAATCAATTCCTGTATCATTGAAGAGGCGTCAACTATCTTCCACAGAGAAAAAGGTTCCCTCTTCTCAATGAAGTCCGCATCAAAGAGAAGTGGACCACCTAGAAGATAACCACTGGATTTCCATCCCCTTGGGGGACTTTCTGTCTTGAATCGCATTACTGTCTGATATACATGAAGTGGTGGATTTCTAAGTAAACGACCCATAATCCCATTATCAGCACGAGTCCATCTCCAATAACCATCATCTGTGACTATCTTTGCCCAGTGTAATCCCTTTGGTCTGAACCACCCTAATGCTGCTGACTTGTAGTATCTTCGGAGTAGTCTTGAGCGCAACTGCTTGGTTCGTTGGTTCATTTCCCCCTACCGTCCAATATCATTCAGTATTCCATCATAAATCGAAATGGCTTGACGAATTCCCTCCAGTACTTCAGACTTCATTCCCTCTTTCTCATCTAGTTTCTTCTGGAGTTCTTTCTTCTGTTGGAGTAGTGCTAGTGAAGCGAGTAGACCCTTCAGAAAGAAACTCGTTGCATATGGCATGGGTACTGCTAGAGTATAGGTTGAGAACCCTTCTTCAAACTTGACCATGATGGAGTTTCCTTTCTTTGATTGGTTGATACTCGTCTTCATTGAATCACCAGAGTTGGGCGACACAAAGCCGCCCTCTGTATGAGATGGTGCTCATCAAGAAACACTCATTGTGTATGGGGACGTGCTCAAGGCTCTAGCCCCAATCAAGAGTTTCTTTCGCACAAATTCTTCTGATTAAGTAGTTTTAATCCCATATTTTCAGAAATTGTTCGATGAAGTGTCCAGTTCTGGGTGAAAATTCCTATCCACTCCATAATCCTTTTATTCAAACATCTTGCGGAAGCGTTGAGTTTAGCCACTCAAGACCATCAATATTAGGTGAATGATTATGGGTAAGCGACCAGGACAGTGTTACCGCGAATGCGATCGACCCGCCTTTGTGAGGAAGAAGTACATACACAGGCGCCCAGCAAGCCGTATAGTCAACTTTGACATGGGTAATACAACTGGGAAATTTGAGGTTGAATTGTCACTGATTGGTCTTGAGCGATGTCAGATTCGACATCAGGCTCTTGAGGCTGCACGCGTTGCATCCAACCGTGATATGACCAAGAATGCAGGTAGAGCTAACTATCATCTTCGGATTCGTGTCAAACCCTACCATTACCTTCGAGAGAATAAGATGATCTCAGGTGCTGGTGCTGACCGTGTGCAGGATGGAATGAGAAAAGCATGGGGCAAGGTCATAGGCTCCGCTGCTAGAGTCAGGCCAAATCAGGCGCTGATAACAATCCGTACGAATCGTCAACATGTCAAGGCAGCAAGGGCTGCACTCATGAAGGCAGCACCAAAGATGCCAACACCCTGCAAAATCAGGTTTGACAAGATCGATCCCGCTCTCAAACGCAAGATGGGCTACGGTATCTAATCGTCATCTTTCTCGCAGTCTTTGACAAGGTCGTACAATTTTCGAGCAACACCAGTCATAGTAGTCACTTCACGTCCAGTCATGTATGATCTTCCAAGCAGATTTCTGAAGACTTGTTTTGCAATGGGTTTTCTATAATCTTTCAAATTAAGCGCATCAATTACCTCGTCTAGAAAAACCATCACCTGATCCCGTTCAGTACGGGTAGCTGCTCTAGGAAGTACAATCTCACTCGGTTCCTCAGGGGCATAGTTTGTGAATAAATGATGAAGCACAATCGCTACTGCATGACTGAGATTCAGGCTTGGATATCCTTCTGATGTAGATATTGTGAATGCTAATTCACAGAGACCCAGTTCTTCATTTGTGAGTCCTGAACTCTCCCTACCAAAGACAAGAGCAACTTTCCCTTCGAGTGATATTGGATTGGGCAGTTCTTCTAGGGGTACTAAAACCCTAGTTACACTGTGATTTCTACCCGCTCGAGCTGAGGTTGCCCAAGCTGCTTCAATATCCTCGAGTGCTGATGGCAAATCATCGTAAATCCCTGCAGAATCTAAGATTTCATGAGCACGTACGGAGTAGATTTGCGCTATCATATCCTCACGTGGATCCCATCCAACGATTCTCAATTCTTGAACACCAAAATTAGCAAGAACTCTTGTGACAAATCCCACATTGCCTGCTTGTTCAGGCTCAACCAAAATCACAACGAGATTCGGGAATTCCATGTGCACCAAGCTCCTTATCCTCTAGCTATGTGATAGTTGAAGAACATCACCATCTTGCAGTGGATAATTTAGACCTACTACCCTTCGCTTGATTTTGTCATTATCTCGAAGGATGACTGCTGACCTGAATCGTTCTACAAATAGCTCTTTGTGGACTTTACGAGCGGCATCTTCGACCACTGAACCTTCTGGTAAGACAATAGGTTTGTTTTCCCTTTTCTTTCCAGGTATCTTAGTGTATACCCTTAGAATATCTAGATGTTCATAGAGTGTCCAGCTCATACCATCAAGATTCTCTTTTCTTTCCGCAGATATTGGAATTATGTCAAATCGCTCACTGTATTTCGATTCTAGTTCCTGATATCTGGCTTCGGAACCAGTTGCGTCTCCTTTGGTAGCTATCACCATTGCACGAACATAAGCAACACTGGAATCCATTGCATCAACAAGTTGTTCGAAGGTTGCAGCTTTCTGGAACCTGACAATGATATTTGAAATTCGACGTGCTCGCAGATATTCCATTACTTCTTCAATATCTCCCTGATAGTTCTGAGCACCATAGAGCATAAGCCCACCCAGACCAACTCTTTCAACTCTGACAGCAGATTTTTCCTTGTTCAACCTGATTCTTGCAGAATCCAATTCGCCCAGAATTATGTTCATTTGGATGTCAATATCTTGTGTCAAATCAACGACCAATGCGATACAGTCGGTGTTTCTAGCTACAGACAAAGCCTGCCGCCCGATTCCTGTTTCATGGCTTCCTTTGAACACTCCTGGCAATTCTACTAGTTGAATATTAATATCTTCCAAAGTTAGCATTGCTGGAGTTGGAATCGGCGTAGTAAATGGATAATCTCCTATGTCGAATTTTGCATTTGTTACTGCATTGATGATGCTTGATTTACCGCAACTTGTCACGCCAATCAGACAGACCTGTCCAGCACCTTCTTTTCGAATTACTCCCTCTTCTGTTCCACCGCCGCTTCTTCTGGCTCTATCCATCTCTCGCTTCTTTTCAAGCTGTGCTTTAAGCTGGGCTAGTTTCTTCCTATAATCTCCAACCATTCGTTCCCCACCTTTATGGCGTGGGGCAAGAGAAAGAAGTTTCTCTAATTCTACTATCCGCTGCGCTAAGTCTTCCGTTTCTTCATAGATAATCCGTTGCTTGTCGAATTCTGGAGTAACGTTTGTCGGCAATAGGAGTCAAATATACTTTGGAAAGAATGCCATTATGAAGCTTTCTTCAAATCAACTATCATATTTACATCCAAAATGAATCTCTCTGGATGTGGAAAATGGGGTAGATTGCCCAGTATCCACGCGGCATCTTCTTCAATTAATTCGAATTGAACATCATTAGTGTAGATTAGAAGTGAATTATCATATTTTGCATCATTAATAACGTCTGAAGTGACTTCTGGAGTTGATAGATAGACTCTCGCTGGAGCAACGGATTCTATGAACTCCTTCAAGTTAGTCCTCCTCACTTCAATTTCATTATCCATTATCTTAAGAGAATCCATCACTAAATCTTCAGCAATTGTTATGGCTTTCAAGAGAAAGAAAGAGATCGAACGTTCATCAGGTGAAACACGTCTAAGATTAGCTCCTGGAAACGAAATAATCTTCACATCATCAGGAGATCCTTTCGCTAGAGAAATCACAACATCTCGTCGTAAATTTCCTGAAATGAAGAGACCCACATTCACACATCTTGCTGCAGTAATCACCTCGGGAGAATTATTACCTGATTTCACTAATGCTTTGCTAATGGGAATATCGCTAAAGAGAATTAAGAAATGCCTCATTGTGAAATCAATTCCAGACTACATGCCCGGTAATCCCTGAAGACCTGGAATACCACCTTTTCTTCCTCTACGCTGCTTACCCATCTGCTTCATCATTTTCTTCATTTGTTCATGTTGTTTCAACAGGTCTCTTACATCTTTCAGAGATGTACCTGAACCATGTGCAATGCGCTTGATTCGTGATGCCTTGATGAGTTTAGGTTCTTCGAGCTCTTCCTTCGTCATGGAATTCATAATTACTTCCCATTTCTTCATGTTTTCTTCTTGAACCTCAGCAATTCCCTCAGGTAGTTTATACTGAAGACCAAGCATTTCCATGACCTTTCCAATAGGTCCCATCTTCTTCAATTGCTTGAGTTGAGCCATCATATCTTTTAAGGAAAATTGTCCCTTCATGATACGTTTCACAGCATCATCTTCAACTTCAATCTGGGCTTCCCTGACCTTGTCTACTAGACCTCGAATATCAGACATTCCCAAGAGACGGCCTGCAAATTTCGTAGGATTGAATGGCTCTATTGCATCCATGCCCTCTCCAAGACCAATGAACTTGATTGGTGCCTTTGTTGCTGCTACAGCTGATAGTGCTCCACCACCTTTGGCACTACCATCCAATTTTGTAACTATGATTGAACCAATTTCAGTAGCTTTACGAAATGCTTCTGCTTGAACTCCGGCTTGTTGTCCAAGAGTACCATCAATAACAAGAATGATTTCTTGGGGCTTGACTGACTTTGAGATATCTCGCATCTCTTTGATGAGACTTGTTTCTTCTCTATGTCTCCCTGATGTGTCCAAGAGAATCAATTCTATACCCTTGCTTTTCAGTTCTTTGAATCCTTTCTTCGCCAGAGTGACCGCATCCTTCTCTCCCTCATCACCCCAGAAAGGTACATTCGATCTCTCAGCTAGCTGTTTCAACTGGCTGTATGCTCCCGGTCTGAAATTATCTGCACAAATGACACCAGTCTTGATACCTCTCTTTTGATAGTATCTGGCTAGTTTACCAATTGTAGTGGTTTTTCCCGACCCCTGAATACCTACCATCATCACAAGATTTGGTTTCCCAGGATTGATAGTGAGTGGTACAGGTTTTTCTCCCAAGAAGAATGCAAGAGTGTCCCATACTACACGAATGATATGTTCCCTTCGAGAAACACCTCTTGGTAGATTCTCGTCTAATGCTTGCTCTTGTACTCTCTGTGTAATTGCCATTACTAGACTGACATCAACGTCGGCCATTAACAGCGCTCTCTGAATATCTTTGACAAGTTCCTTTACAAGTTCCTCATCAATGACGCTTGCACCAAAGAGTTTCTTCAGAGCAGAGTTTAGGGATTTACCAAGACCTTCTAGAACCAAGACCATATCACCGTCTTCTGGGAGTGTTCCATCCGTAGTCCATATCAACCTTCGCCTTTGTATTTCGAATATGTTAATGAACGACAAGGAATAAAACGGAATGATATGAGAACGGACATGCAAGTGATTGGACATGACTGGTGAAATTGGTGATGACAAACTTAGAATCGTGAAGATTCACGATGGAACCGTGATTGATCACATAAGAGCCGGAAAAGCTCTAGAGGTGCTCAAGATCTTGGGAATTACTGGTGAAACTGGTAATGTAGTAAGTCTCGCGATGAACATCTCAAGCGGTAAGATTGAGAAAAAAGACATTGTCAAGGTTGAACATCGATTTCTCAAAGACGAAGAAGTAGCTCGAATTGCTCTTGTAGCACCAGAAGCAACAATCAATCTTATTGAAAATAATAGACTCATCAACAAGTATTGTGTTGAGTTACCTGAAACTATTACAGATATCATGAGATGCCCTAATCCACGATGTGTGTCAAACAAAGAGCGAGAACCTATCCTCAGCAAGTACCAAGTAATATCACATAAACCGATTCAGCTCAAATGCCTCTATTGTTGGACAATTGTTGAGGAGCACCACATAATCTCAGAGTTTACAAGTTGACAAGATAAAATCTAGTGTCCGTCGTTTTCCAAACGCTTTTTAGCAGACTTGTAAAGCATTGCGCTAGTCAACATTAGTTGGATGATTGCATGGCTAGCGATAAAATTGCTGTCATTGGTGACAGGGATACAGTCACAGGATTTCGGTTAGTCGGAGTCAGTGAATGTGCAACCTCCAAGTCCCCTGATGAAACAAGAGAATTGCTATACAAATTCTTTCGAGATCCAAGCATGGGGTTAATTATCATCACAGAGCCTCTTGCTGAACAGGTAGAAGACACAATTGTTGAACTCTCTGCGTCTCCTGTTCCAGTTATCTTACTGATTTCTGATAGAACTGGCTCTACTGGTGCGTATGAAGCCGTATTAAAGGAACTCATTCGACGTGCCGTGGGAATTGAAATCAATATCTAACATCGACATAATGGAGCTACAAACCATGACTGAAACAACAGGACGAATCGAAACCATTGCGGGTCCAGTCGTAAAATGCTCTGGATTACCCTCTGTTCGCATGTATGAGGTAGTACGAGTTGGACATCAACAATTGATTGGTGAGGTTATCGAAGTAGGTGACGAAGAGTTCACTGCTCAGGTCTACGAGGAAACATCTGGCATTGCACCAGGAGAACCTGTTGTATCCACTGGAGACTCCCTCTCCGTGGAATTAGGTCCCGGGCTTCTTGGAGCCATTTATGATGGTATTCAACGACCACTTCCTAAATTACGAGAGCTATCCGGTGATTTCATATCAAGAGGTCTCAATGTCGAAGGACTAGATAAGGAGAAGAAATGGACATTCACACCCGTAATCGAGGTTGGAGCCAAAGTCATACCTGGAGATATTATTGGTGAAGTTCCTGAAACAGGTATCATTACATCAAAGATCATGATTCCTATTGGTGTACAGGGTGAAGTTGTGGAAATCGTTTCTAAAGGTGAATTTACTGTAATTGATACAATTTGCAAAGTAAAAGATGAGCATGGCGACATTCATGATGTTGTTATGATGCAGCGCACTCCCGTTAGAGTGGGAAGGCCCTTCAAGGACCGAGTACCAATGGATAATCCTCTTCTTACAGGACAACGCGTTATTGATACTTTCATGCCCCAGGCAAAAGGTGGTACTGGTGCAATCCCTGGAGGTTTCGGTACAGGGAAGACAGTCACCCTCCATCAGTTTGCGAAGTGGGCGGATGCTCAAATTGTCGTGTATGTTGGCTGTGGCGAACGTGGAAATGAGATGACTGAGGCTCTTGAAGAGTGGCCTCACCTGAAAGATCCAAAATCAGGGAGACCCCTTATGGAACGTACTGTTCTAATAGCAAATACATCCAACATGCCAGTAGCTGCTCGAGAAGCATCGATATACGTCGCAGCAACACTTGCAGAATATTTCCGAGATCAAGGGTACGATGTTGCCCTCATGGCAGATTCCACTTCACGGTGGGCTGAGGCTCTTCGTGAAATTTCTGGTAGACTAGGCCAACTCCCATCAGAAGAAGGCTATCCAGCATATCTCGGTTCACGCCTTGCTCAATTCTATGAGCGTGGAGGTAGAGTTCAAGCTCTAGGCTCTGATGATAGACTCGGTTCGATCACAATGTGTGGGGCAGTATCACCTCCTGGCGGTGACTTTTCAGAACCGGTGACCCAGGCTACATTAAGGATTGTCAAAGTGTTTTGGGCATTAGACAAAGACTTAGCAGCAAGACGATTCTTTCCAGCAATCAATACACTCACCAGTTATTCTTTGTATCTTACAACTCTGGATACATGGTATAGAAAAAATCTCGGTGATGACTGGCCAGGACTAGTCAAAGAAGCACTTGCAATATTACAGAAAGACCAAGAATTACGTGAGATTGTACAGCTTGTAGGACCTGATGCGCTTCCCGAATCTGAACGGGCAACTCTTGAAGCTGCAAGAATGATTAAAGAAGACTTTCTAACACAGAGTGCTATCCATGAGATAGATACATACTCCCCTATTGGTAAAACCTATAGAATGCTCAGAGTCATTATCGGATTTAGTCAGAAGATGGCTGCAGCAGTCAAGATGGGAGTTCAAGTGAGACGAATCTTGGATCTTAGTGTTTTGGACAATATTGCACGGATGAAAATCATACCTTGGGATACCTATGAAGAACAGATAGATGCTATTGAAAAGAAAATGGAACGTGAATTTCAATCTCTGTTCCAAGAACTTTCTGAATCTGGGCTCTTATCCGAACCCGTGGCTTAAATTTACGTGGACTTTATCCCTCACCTTATGCAAGAGGATAATGAAATGACACACAGTACGAAATTGGATGCCCTTCATGAAACAATACGTAATTGCCGCCTTTGTTCCTTACATGAAATACGCATCAACGCTGTACCTGGAGAAGGACCTCCGGATGCAAAGTTATTCTTCATCGGAGAGGCTCCAGGTGCAAGAGAGGATGAAACTGGAAGACCCTTCGTCGGCAGATCTGGTAAACTTCTTACATCTTTGATTGAAGAGATTGGTCTCTCCAGAAAGGAGGTTTTCATCACATCCGTTCTCAAATCAAGACCACCAAATAATAGAGCACCAAAGCGTACAGAGATAGAACTATGTAGACCATACGTAGAACGACAGATTGACCTGATCAATCCTCGAGTCATAGTTCTTCTAGGTAGTGTAGCAATTTCTTCAATGGTTGGTCCATGGAAAGTAACTGAATCACATGGACAGTTCTTTGAGGCTCAAGGTAGAACTTTCTTCATGACATTTCATCCCGCAGCTGCATTACGTTCAACTAATGTAAAGGAGATGATGCGAGCGGATTTCAGAATTCTTCAGTCTAAATTACTTTGAGTGGTCATTATATTACATAATGATTATCACATATCGTGAGTTCAATGCTTCCTGGACCAGTATCATTATTGATGGCTCAATTTCCTTTCGGACTTGACCTGCCTGATTTCTGGCTTCCTACTATGGAGCAAATACTCACAGTACTCTATGCATTGGCAATTCGCGGATATTTGATTTTTCTGTTGATTGGTTTTATCGTCTATACAACAACATATGTTGATGGATTAGGAAAATTCATGGTTGGTGCTGGATTCTTTCTCTATTTTGCAGGACCAATAATAATCAATAGTCTCGCACAGATTGCTACCTTAGAACCTGTTTCATTCGAAAATGCTACCATGGCTTGGACAAATCTCGTTGGAATGCCGGATGCAGACATAATCTATACAATGGTGTGGATAGGTGACCTAGTAGGCGCTATTTGCTTGCTTACTGGAGCAATTCTCTATTTTACTAAAGCCGCTGGTGACTTAGAAAACAAAGGAAAATCTCTGATAATCAGGGCCCTTATTCTGTTTGCTATACTTTCCTATTTTCATCTTGCTCCATTTATCATATGACATGCGCTCAGTAACTCTTAAAACTCGACAACCGTTACGGGTTGATACAGAATAGCTATTCATCACAGGTGATTTCTCAAATGTCTACTGATTCTATAGTCTATCGATCCGTTTCAGATGTAAGCGGCCCACTTCTTGTAGTAGAAAATACACATGATGTTTCTTACAATGAAGTAGTCAAGGTACGTGCACCAAATGGTGAATTGCTAACAGGGACTGTTCTTGAAACCGGTCGAGGCAGAGCAGTTATTCAAGTTTTTGAAGGAACTAGCGGTCTTGATGCTGACCTCACCGCCGTAAGATTTACTGGAGACACAATGCATCTTCCTGTATCTACAGAAATTCTTGGAAGGGTCCTCGATGGAGCTGGGGTGCCACTCGATAAGGGTCCACCGCTCACAGCGGAGGATCATTGGGACATCTATGGTTCCCCAATTAATCCATTTGCTAGACAATATCCTCGTCAACCAATCCAGACTGGACTTTCTTCTATTGATGGACTAAATACACTTGTACGTGGCCAGAAACTGCCGATTTTCTCTGGTTCTGGTCTTCCTCATAATCGTATTACTGCACAGATTGTGCGTCAGGCTAAGATACCCGGAGAAGATAGTGATTTTGCTATCGTGTTTGGAGCCATGGGAATCACTGCAACAGAAGCACAATATTTCAAGGACTCGTTTGAAGAAACTGGAGCTCTTGAACATACAGCAATGTTCCTGAATCTTGCGAATGATCCAGCAATTGAGCGTATCATTACTCCTCGAGCAGCACTTACTGCCGCAGAGTATCTAGCCTATGAATCCGATATGCACGTTCTAGTTATTCTAACTGATATGACCAATTATGCGGAGGCGCTACGAGAGATTAGTGCTGCCAGATCTGAGGTCCCAGGGCGTCGTGGATATCCTGGATACCTGTACACAGATCTCAGTCTGATCTACGAACGTGCAGGTCGTATCAAAGGTCGAAAAGGTACTATTACACAGATGCCAATCCTTTCGATGCCTCAAGATGACATGACCCATCCTATCCCTGACCTTACGGGGTATATTACTGAAGGGCAAATTATTGTTGGGCGTGGTGTACACAGAAGGGGTATCTATCCACCAATTGATCCTGGTCCTTCACTAAGTCGACTGATGAAGGAAGGTATTGGTGAGGGAATGACAAGATTTGATCACAAAGAAGTACAGGCTCAGCTCTACTATGGATATTCAGAAGGTCGTGATTTACGTGACCTAGTAGCTGTTGTTGGTTCTGAGGCACTGACAGAGAGAGATCAAAAATACCTGAAGTTTGCAGATAGATTTGAAAATGAATT
>CAZMBV010000071.1:0-12512 GCA_964564335.1 uncultured archaeon | reverse complement strand
AAGATTCAGGACTTTATAGGTCCTCTTGGAAGACCATCTCCTACTGACAAAGTCTATGGCACTGTAGTTGCAGTAGGTGGTGGATGTGGAAGTGCTATTGTCTATCCTGTAGCAAGAGCATTCAAAGAGGCTGGAAACAAACTCATTGTCATCAATGGTGCGAGGACAATGGACCTTCTCATCTATAGAAAAGAACTCGAGAAGATCAGCGATGAGTTCTATGAAACCACTGATGATGGAACTTGTGGAACTCATGGATTTGTCACAACAGTACTCGGTGATTTGATCAAGCAGGGTAGAAAGATTGACCTCGTTTTTGCAGTCGGTCCTGTACCAATGATGAAATTCGTAGCTAAGACCACTGAAGAGGCAAAGATACACACTCTGGTGAGCTTGAACAGCATAATGGTAGACGGAACGGGTATGTGCGGAGCATGTCGGGTCACAGTGGATGGACAGATGAAATTCACCTGTGTTGACGGTCCTGAGTTTGACGGTCACAAAGTAGACTTCAACGAACTCATGGAGCGATTGAATGCTTATGTTGACCAGGAGACAATTGCGAATGAAGAGTGGGCTAAGACTCATGGAGGCGCTAAGTAATGGCTGATGGCGAAGCAAAACCTAAGAGAGAGCGGAAACCTCCAACAAAGAAAATTCCAATGCCTGAGCAAGACGCAAAGAAGCGAAGTCACAATTTCGATGAAGTAGCTCTAGGTTATACTGCTGAGCAAGCTATTGAGGAAGCTAAGAAGTGTATGCAATGTCGAAATCCAAAGTGCATCAGCGGTTGTCCTGTTGAAGTTCCAATCAAGGAATTTGTTGGTTTAGTTGTCGAAGGCAAATTCATGGAGGCTGCAGCTAAGATTAAAGAAACAAACAGCCTTCCAGCAATTTGTGGACGTGTGTGTCCTCAAGAAACTCAATGTGAAGCATCCTGTATCTACGGAATTCGCAATGAACCAATTGCAATAGGCCGATTGGAGCGATTTGTTTCGGATTATGCTCGTCTTCATGGTGAACCTCTGCCAGAACTACCAGCTAAAATTGGAAAGAAGATAGCTGTAGTTGGTGCTGGACCTGCTGGTCTGACTTGTGCTGGAGACCTCATCAATATGGGATACGATGTCACAATCTTCGAGGCCTTCCACAAACCAGGTGGTGTTCTCATCTACGGAATTCCTGAATTCAGATTACCAAAAGATGTCGTAATGGCCGAGGTCGACTTTCTTGAGAAACTTGGTGTTGAAGTCAAGTTAAATCATGTTATTGGAAAGATTAGAACTATTGCAGAACTTATGGAAGAAGACGGATATGCTTCAGTCTTCATAGGTAGTGGTGCAGGAGCTCCAAACTTCATGCGAATTGAGGGGATGAACCTGATTAACGTCTTCTCAGCAAACGAGTTTCTAACTCGAGTGAACTTGATGAAGGCATACGAATTTCCAAAATATGATACACCAGTAAAGATTGGTAAACGAGTTGCAGTAATAGGTGGAGGTAATGTAGCTATGGATGCTGCACGAACATCACTAAGACTTGGTGCTGATGAGGTCAAGATTGTATATCGCAGGGCACGAGAGCAACTACCTGCCCGTATTGAGGAAGTTCATCATGCAGAGGAAGAGGGTGTCCACTTCAATTTCCTTGTGAATCCAATTGAGGTTCTTGGTGATGAGAAAGGTAAAGTCATTGGAATGAAATGCATCCGCATGGAACTCGGTGAACCTGATGATTCTGGTCGTCAACGACCTTTACCAATCGCGGGTTCTGAGTTTGTCCTAGATGTGGATATGGTGATTGTAGCTATTGGCAACTCGCCAAACCCGATTATCCCTGAATCTACACCTGGTCTCAAAATCTCTAAATGGGGTACCATTGAGATTGATGAAGAAACTGGAATGACTGATGTGTCCGGTGTGTTTGCTGGTGGAGATATTGTTACTGGGGCTGCAACTGTAATATCTGCAATGGGTGCAGGTAAACGTGCAGCAAGGGGCATCCACGACTTCCTTAAAGAGAAATAGAATATTTGGGGATCATCATGCTCCCCACTCTTCTCTTTATACAGTAATTTTACAAAAGATACTGGATCTATCAACTTCGACAATGGTTGCTTCTATATTCAATTGTGACATTAAATTCTTGAAATCCTCTGCACTATATGTGGTTGCATGGAATCCATCCTTACAAGAAATAATGCCTTTCTTTGTCTGGTCCCAATCGATTTCTCCGATTAGACCCGCATCTGCTTGCATCTTGAACCAGTCTAACCGATGCTTCCAGAAGTTAGGAGAATAACTCGAAAACAAACATACTCCTCCCGTTTTCGTTATCCGGATACTCTCCTGAATAAGATTCTTTGGATCTATCTTGAATGCAGAAATTCCATTTTGAATACACACCACTTTGTCGATTGAATTGTCTGGAAAAGGTATTTTCTCTGCACTTGCTTGAATCAAATGACAACTTCGAGTATTCTCAATGAATTCCAAAGCAAGTTCAAGACTTTCGTATGAAATATCGATTCCGATGACCTCTGAAGAGAAAGGTAGTAACATTTCCAGAGCTCGACCATATCCACAACCTAACTCTATTGTACAATCTGAACTCCTGATGTGTTCCAGAACATAGTCTATCTCTGATTTGAGATATTTTTGTACTCTTGGAGGTGCAATATCGTAGCATCTCTTCAGATTGTTGGATGATAACTTTTCAGAATAGTATGCATTCATTCTATCGAGATCTCATGTTTTCATCTATCCAAGTATGAAATGAGTTTTACTCATCAAGAAATGCATTGATATAGCCAATATACCACAAGGAAAACAATACTCACATGAGTGTGGCAATACATGGAGTCTAAACCCATAACCACCGAAGAGATGCGTTCACTTGAACTCAATGCTAAGTATCTTGGGGTTTCTCACAGTCTGCTCATGCAGATAGCAGGTCGAGAAGTCGCTCGAGTAATTACTGACAATGAGGAAGTCGAAGGCAAATCAATTACAATTCTGTCAGGACTGGGTGGAAATGGGGGTGATGGTATCGTTGCTGCTAGGTATCTTGATGAAGCTAGTGCAAAAGTAGAGGTATTTCTCCTCGGTCATGAGAAGACAATATCAAATGATGATACACTATTGAATTGGAATATCCTGAAGAACCTACAACGCATTGCTATATCGACGCTCAAAACTGAGTCTGCTGTAAAATCCTGCGAAGGAATAGAATCTGCAGATATCATAATCGATGGATTAATGGGGTTTGGGCTTCATTCAAATCTACGAGAACCGTTACTTACTGCAGTGAAAATGATCAATAAATCTAAAGCTATCAAATACTCAATTGATATGCCAACAGGTATCGATTCTGATACTGGACAGGTTCATGGAGCTGCGGTAATAGCTGATCATACTATTTCGCTTCATGCTACCAAAGCAGGATTGATGAAGGCTCAGAAGTATGCCGGAAAAAATCATGTTGTCACAATTGGAATTCCCCGGGAAGCTGCTTATGTTTGCGGACCCGGAGACCTCTCACCTTTCAATAAGCCTCGAAGTTCTTCCGCTAAGAAAGGGGATTCAGGGCGAATTCTTGTAATCGGGGGAAGTGATGTTTATTCAGGAGCCCCAGCACTTGCTGGCATTGCTGCCCTTCGTACAGGTTCTGATTTAGTTAGCATACTGGCCCCTGAACCTGTTGTACCTGCAATCAGAGAGTACAATCCCAATCTTATGGTAACAAGTTTAGGGACTAAAATCCTGCAACCTGAGTCCGTCGATATTGCTCTTGAGCAGATAAACAAGAATGACGTTATCGCATTTGGACCTGGATTGGGAACTCATCCTGAAACAGAGATTGCTGTGAAAACACTTGTAGTAAAGATTATCGATGCAGATATCCCATTAGTGCTCGATGCAGACGGACTAAAGGCAATCGCGTCTTCTCAAATTAAGATGAGTCCTGACAGTGTTGTTCTCACACCACATTGGGGCGAGCTGAAAATCCTACTTTCTACAGATCTTGGTAATTCAAGAGACCATGAGAATCGAATCAAGAGAGCTATCGATGCTGCTGTTCAATACAACTGTATTGTTCTACTGAAGGGTCCTGTTGATGTAATCGCTCATCCTAATGGCAGATACAAGTTGAATCGAACTGGTGTACCTGCAATGACTGTTGGAGGTACTGGGGATGTCCTAACCGGAATCATTGCATCTCTTCTATCTCATAGAGGAACTGCATTCCAAGCTGCTGCAGCTGGCGCATTTGTTTCTGGGCTTGCCGGAGAGTTGGCCGCACGGGAGCTTGGGGATCATCTAGTTGCTACTGACTGCATAGAGAAGATACCTGATGTATTCAACAAATTCTAGGACAACGTATCCTACGACTACTCGATTATCCGCATTTGTTCTAAAAGTTTTCGAGCTAAGATTTTGTTCTCTGGTGTAACTGGAACCCATACTATTCCAACATTAGGCTGTCCATAAAGAATGACAGATCCTTCTGGTGCTAAAAGGACAGCAGGAAATCCTAGGAGGTCCTCTTCACCATCAACAATGACTAGCGTCGAACTCTTCTGATGAATTGCAGTATCGATTACTGACCAAGCTTCAGGGTAGATGACCGCTGCTGGATTGTAAATAAGATACTCCTGAGGAACCTTGAACTCTTTCTCGAATTTTCCTCTCTTTGTAGTCCCATCAACTATCATCACTTGAGGAGTATATCCTTCTTCTAGAACTGTTGCAGTAGTAACATCTCCAACTGTAATCACTAGATTGGGTGATTCATTCTCTATTCGTTTCGTGATACGTCTCTCTGGAGGGCCATCCTTAACATCGAACACTTCTCCCTTTGGTGTCTTCAATCCAGAACGCCCTTCAAACTGGAGAAGACGAGGTGGTTCCGTTGTTCCTCTCAATTTGCAACCTCTTCTATCAATCTGGCCACTTCGGATTCTTGCAGATGCTATTTTTTCTCCATCATTTGCCCGTACTGGTTTTAGAAATTCGATAGTATCTTCCACACCAAGTTTCTGTTTCCTTATATCTAATGCACCTGACTGAATCTCTGTGCAACAAGGGCCTTCGTACATTAAAAAGGTCGCACTCCCATCAATAGGGAGTAGCTCTTCATTCTTTGTAATCGCCTTGACCTCAACGATATCTTCTAACTTGCATTTAATCAGATATTCTTTGAGTCTGTCAACGCGTAAATCTAGTGGTTGGATAAGATTCTGGAGTTCCAATCCTTTACCAACAAGTTCTCCATCTGTCACTGCTGCTACTGGATTAGGCATCTCCGCCAATCTATCAATCATCACGTGGTGCCCAATATGTAGACGGTCGAAGAGATTCAGAGCCCAAGTTTTCATTTGACTCACTACTCTTGTACCGTCAACTGGAACACTTAATATCCTTGGGTTCATCTCCAGTTTCAACTATAAGGGATGTATTCACTAGTGGAGATACTTGCAGTAGCAGATGTACACAGTCCGAGATATCTGAACGATTTCAAAGACTCCCTGGCAACACTTAGTGCACCTGATGTCTTCTTGTTTGCTGGTGATATGATCAATCGCGGAAATGCTGCTGAGTATGTAACTGTGCTTAATGTTATTGAAGACGCTCTTGGTACAGGGTTTCCAATTGTTGCATGTTTTGGAAATGAAGAATATAATGAGGTAAGAAAGGATATAATCTCCGTCGTTGGTGACCGGGCACTCTTTCTGGATGAAAAATCAACAATATTGAATTACAGTTCTCTACAAATTGGAATTGTCGGTACACAAGGGTCTCTTGACAAGGCTACCAATTGGCAACGAACAAATATTCCCAGTGTCAAGGGTGTCTTTGAAAGACGTGCAAAACGTGCTTCGTCTCTTTTGAAGAAGTTTGATAAGAAAGTTGACAGACGCATTCTATTGATGCACTATAGTCCTTGTTTAGAAACATGCGCAGGTGAAGACGAAAGAGCCTTTTCATGGCTTGGTAGTAGGAAATTCTATCGAGTAGTCCGTGACCAGTCTCCGGATCTTGTCATCCATGGTCATGTTCACAATTCAAAAACGCATACAGCTAAGATAGGAACCACTTTGGTTCACAACGTGTCATTACCAGCAGTAGGTTCCATCACCAATCTGAATCTCTGGGATTGAAATACATGAGAATTGCTGCAGTCGGAGATATCCATTATCCACGATTCTTTCCCACATTTGAAAAATCTCTACGACAGATAGAGAAACCTGATGTCTTCCTCTTGGCAGGGGATATTGTAAACCGTGGGAAAGCAGATGGATATCTAGTCGTTGCCAACATCATTGATTCGATTCATGGTCCGGTTCCGATTGTTGCCTGTTTTGGTAATGAGGATAATGAGCTATATGATGAGCGTCATATTATCGAGCTTGTAGGTGATCGAATTACATTTCTTGATGACGCTACAGTATCTCTTTCAATTGGAGGATTCACCCTTGGTATTGTAGGAGTGTCTATTATCAATGAGAAGGTAAAAGCGATAGAAGCAATACGAGCTATCTTTGAGGCTCGAGCAAGAAGGATATCGGAGATTCTAAAAGAATTGACTGACGCATCAGATTATACAATCGTTCTAACGCATTATAGTCCATTTGTGGAAACGAAAAGTATTTTCTCCTGGTGGTTTGAAAAAGCTACGAGAGATGCAAGACCTTCTTTGATTGTCCATGGTCACATACATGATTCGATAAAAAACAGAGTGGTGGTAGAGTCCACGCCTGTTTACAACGTAGCTCTACCAGCAATAGGCTCTATCACTGAAATTGTTCTCTGAGATTGAGCTCTTATTCGTGTCCAGTGACTTTCATCACAGGTTCAAATTTGTATCCGTAGACGATGATTCCTCCAGAACCGAATTCCTTGATCTTTCGGAAGCATGAACGAACTCTCATTCCAATTTTAACGTCTTCAGGATCAACATTGACAATCTGTGCAGTGAGTCTAGTGCCCTCGTCAAGCTCGACCTGAGCTATCACATAGGGAATCTGACGTTTGAAGTCTTCTGGAGCTTGGCGGACAATTGAGAATGTGTAAATCTTTCCCAATCCCTTGAATGTATAAAGCTCAAGTTTTCCTTTCCTTCTGCACGTTGGGCAAACAGGTCGTGGTGGGAAGTAGTATGTGTTACATGTTTCACATATGTTACCCTCGATCCTGTACATTGCTCTGATTCGTCTCCAGACTTGTGCTACACCTTGTTCTGCCATTTGATATCATCTCCCGAGAACGTGAACTATGCTAGTGGCACCCGTACCACCAATGTTCACTGCGAGCGCTTTCTCTGCTCCATCGACTTGACGCTTGTCTGCTTCGCCACGAAGCTGTAAGCACAACTCGACTATTTGTGCTACTCCAGTTGCGCCCACTGGATGTCCTCGTGCTTTGAGTCCTCCTGAGGTATTGACTGGGAATTTACCTCCAATTTCGGTTATGCCTTCTTCTAAGGCTTTTCCACCCTCACCTTTCTTTGCGATACCAACATCTTCAGTTATGATTATCTCTCCAATTGAAAAACTGTCATGCAATTCTAGAACATCTATATCCTTGAGTTCAAGACCTGCTTCATGAAGCGCTGCCTTTGTTGAGGATACAACAGCATCTAGAGTAGTGATTGATTTTCTATCATGTAATGCAAGGGTATCACTACGTTGCTCTGATGATTCAATGTAGATTGGTGTATCTGTGTATTTCTTAACAAGATCTGCTCTACATATTACAAGACCTGCAGCTCCATCAGTTATTGGTGCAGAATGCAAGATTCGTAGTGGGTCTGCTAGCAACCCTGATTTCATCACGACTTCAATTGGAACAGCGCGCTGGAATTGAGCAATTTCATTGTGTACTGCATTTGCATGATTCTTCACAGTAGGTAATGCGAGTTGTTCTTCTGTAGTACCATATTCCATCATGTGTCTTCGTGCCATGAACGCATAGAGCGCAGGGAACGTAGCGCCAAACATGCCCTCCCATTCCCAATCGCTTGCGACCGAGATTGTGTTCATTGCTTCTGTCTGATTGACATCACTCATCTTTTCGCTACCGAGAACGAGCATAACATCATGTTCACCAGATTTGATTGCCATGTATGCTTGTCTTATAGCAGCACCTCCACTGGCACAGGCTGCTTCAACACTATATGCTGGAATGTTACCAAGACCACCCATATCCACTGCAAGAGCGCCAAGATGTTCTTGACCTGTGAACCTGCCAGCACTCATATTTCCGATGACCATTCCATCAATATCTGCACCGGGAACTCCTGCATCAAAGATTGCGTACATTCCGGCTTCAAGAGTGATATCTCTGAGGTTCTTATCCCAAAGCTCTCCAAATTTTGATATTCCGACTCCGGCTATTGCTACATCATTACTCATTTTTTCATCCTCCTATCCAAGAGCTTTGATTTTACGTCTGAACTTGGCATATGTCGCGTAGTCCACATACGTTTTTCGTTCAACATAATCGTCAACTGTTGGAACTTCACCGCGGCGTTCTTCAATCGCATCTTCAACAGTTATTGAGAAAGCATCACTTCCAGCACCAGAACCATAAGCTACGACGAAGATTTTTGATCCAGGTTTAGCAAGGTCTAAAACTCGTGCGAGAGCCATCATAGCTGACCCAGAGTAAGTGTTTCCAATCTGGCGGACAACTAGACTATCCTCGAGCTTCTCCTTAGGCACTCCAAGTTGTGCACCCATTGCGACCGGGAACTTCCCATTAGGTGAATGGAAGACAAAGTAATCATAATCATCGATTGTGGTCTTTGTCTTTTTGAGCAAAGATTTAGCTCCTGCTTCAACGTGTCTAAAGTACGCCGGCTCTCCAGTGAATCTGGCACCATGACTTGGATAATCTTCTCCCTCTCGCCGCCAAAAGTCTGGTGTATCTGTGGTGAATGAAACTGTTTCCTCTATCGTAGCAAGTGGGTTCTTACTCCCAATTAGATAAGCTGCACCGCCTGCTGCTGCTGAATATTCCAAAGCATCACCAGGCCTTCCTTGTGCAGTGTCTGAACCAATAGCCAGACCAATTTTAATCATCTTAGATTTCACAAGTCCCATACACATTTGGATTCCAGCTGTACCAGCTTTACATGCGAATTCAAGATCCGCACATGTCATATCATGTGTACATCCAATAGCTTCAGCGACCATTGTTCCCGTAGGCTTTACTGCGTAGGGGTGTGATTCTGAACCTACATATACTGCTTCGATATCTCTGGGATCTATCTGAGCTCGTTTAACGGCGTTACGTGCAGCCTCGACAGAAATTGTGGCTACATCTTCATCGGGTCCCGGTACTGACTTTTCAAATACACCAAGTCCCTTCCCGATTGACCCACTAAAATCACCCCAGACCTCCGCAATGTCTGTGGTTTTAATCCTATAGCGTGGGATGTATACTCCATATCCTATAATACCAACCATATGCAATTCTCTCCTTATACAACAAATCGGTGAACGTCGAATTGCGTTACGTCATTATTTTACGGTTCTGCTTGCAAGGTTCTTATGAACATTGCGTTGTTGCTGCCAGTTTTGTAACGACTATTACCGATTGTTTCCCATTTCTGTAGTATTATGCCGACGAAAGAAAGAGATTGTTCCAGCTATTTATGGCTAACGACTCGATGATGATGATTGTTGATTCAAGCATAGAGCTTTGTCGATGTATGCTATGTGAATTAACCTCATAAGGTTCGCCGCAAATACTCTATCAGTGGTTCTAATGTCAGACGCACTCAAGGAGAAACACATTCAACGAGTGGTTGTGGAAGAATCGAAAACAGTAGCGGACCTGCTTCTTGACTTGGAGCTTTCCACGGATCATGTTATACTTGTTGACGGTAAACGCGTACCTTTAGATTTTCGAATCGATGGAAATGAGAGTGTAGTTATCCTCCCACTCATTACTGGTGGTTAGCCCTCGGTTCTTGCAATTTCATTTCGTCTAGGAATTTTTGAATAGCAGGGTGCAATTCTTTCTTATTGAGCTCTCTCATTTCCTTCACGTGTTCTCGTAAAGATTTGGCAAGCATTTTTGAGGTTCCAGAGCTAAATTGCGTTGCCCGTTTTGGAGTCATTGCTACTTCTTCTGGCACTCCTAATTTCATTGCTAACTCTCTAAATACCAATTTTCTTGATGGAGTTTTATTTGGATTGATATTCAATGTGGCAGGTATTGTTAGTGCTGTCTTAACAAATTCTTGACCTAGAAAAGGAAAGAATGGAGTAAGTCCATGATATTTGATGACACGAGTGTCTCGTCGGATATTTGCCTCATCAGTAATAGAAACATCTGCCCAGAGAGCTTCCTCAACTTTTTCTGTACCCTCAGAATGTAGTAATCTCTCATACCTTGCATATCCCGCGAATAATTCATCTGGACCTTGTCCTGAAACAAGTATAGGATAACCTCGTCTTTGTGCTTCTTGTGCGGCGATAAAGAATGGAATTGAAATCTCGACGTCCATACGTTTTCGCGTCTTAATCGTATGAACTACTGTTGGAAGCACATTCCATAATGATTCTGAGTCAATTTGCATTTCGATGAGATTGAGAAACATTACCTCTGCTGCTCGTGCTGCCACCCTCTCATCATGCGAATCTTTGCAACGAGCGGTAATGAGTAGTGTATCATCACATATTTGACTCGTCATATGAGCTGCAAGAGCGCTATCCACTCCTCCAGAGAATAGTACCGCACATCTCTGCTCTCCGCGTAATAATTCGAAAGATTGGTCTAAGTGAATCCTCAATAACTTCAGTAAATTCTCAGGATCTGCGTTCCGTTGTACCTCTGGACGCACTGCAAGCCCTGACATTGAAATCCAATATCCTCTGATTGTTACTATGTCCGATTTACCTGAAGGAAGAGATTTTAGACTACGTTGGAACGTCTTGAAGCATAACCTGCTTGACACCGGTAATCTTGTTCAATCGTTGATTGAATGCTCCGACTTCAACATTCAATTGTTGAGGTGTAAAATAACACTCGTAATAACATTGGTCAGCTGCTTGGCAAATTCCACTAGTAAAGAGAATGTCCTCAAGGCCGACTTCCATGAAGACCATTGTGAGTTCTTCTAGAAAGCTCTTACTGAGTTTATCAATCACGAGTTTTAGATACATTACGTGTGAGCTATCAACTGGGTACATCTTTACGTTACCATCTTTCATGATAAGAATGGTCAAGCCGTATTGATGACCGATTCTCTCTATGAAGTCTGCTGGTAGAGTGATCGTGTCACCCTTCTCAATTTTTAGAACCCTTGCTTGAGTCATATCGCCCTTGGTCAAATGTTTCTGCCTCCGGACAGTCAATTAGCATCTTGTCGGTATTGATTATATCTCTTGTGGGATGTTCTATTTATTACCTAGCTCCACCAAACCATCTGCGAATCCTTGTTAACGCCTCAATTTCTGGCTTTTCCACCACGCGGAGATTCCATTTGCGATCTGCATTACTTACATATTCGAGAAACGCAACTTCTCCCCCAGAACGAATTCTTTCCATCTTTTGGAGTTCACCGGTTAACCATGCTTTTCTAGAAACAGGCATTCTTGCTGTCGCTCTATCAAACAGTGCTGGATGTAGATCAAATATCAAAGCTCTTTCTTTCATATATTCAAGAACGCCTTCCTGCAGAGCTGTACTAATTTTTTCTCTATCTGTGAAAAATGAAGCTGCTACTGACATATTTGGAAACTTTTCAGGAATATTTAATGCAAATTTGAACGATTTATTGAACTTGGATAAGTGTGTCGCCGCATCCAAGAAGAGTATCGTTTCTGGTTTTCCTTCAAATTCATCTTCAGAAATATCAATATCCACGTGAGAGACCTCACCTTCCTTTTCAATCATGGATTGAATGAGCTGATCAGTTACTGGAGGAAGGTCTTCTTCTGTTATTCCTTCAATTGATTCATAACTCATCTCATCAGCATCGAAGTCTCGCATCTGCTTGTTTTTCTTCTTTTTGTCATCAATCATCTTTGGGCGTCTGTGTGGCGGTATGTATCCAATCTCTTCCACCAAATGCTGTAGCACCAGTGGGAGAAACAAATCATAAAGGGTGCCCCGTGTTTCAATTACTAAGAGTATAGGTTTGAATGAGCTTGCAGCTTCGATTAGACCTGATGTAAAATCTGGAGAATCATCGAAGAACTTTCTGAGGTTTTCTTCAGAGTAGCCCTTCTGAACTCTCTCAGTCCATTCTAGATAGACGTCTTTCATTTCTTGCTTTCTACGGTCTTTAATAAGACTCATGAATTTTCCTAGATACTTCACACCTCGAGTCACTGCAGTTGTCGGGCTGATGAAAACAGTCATCAATCCAACAGCTTCTCCAGCATATTCACTAGCTTCTGTATTTCGAATCTTACCCATTACTTCTTCTGTTAGAGAAGGTGGACCTAATTTTTCCACAAGAACTTCTATCATTCCCGCGAAGTCTTCAAAGATTGCATC
>CAZMBV010000070.1:5461-12610 GCA_964564335.1 uncultured archaeon | reverse complement strand
ATCACGGAAGAGTTTCTTCGAACTTCGTTTCATCTGAGCAAGATTCTCTGTGAAGGCTTCATCTGCGGCACCAGAAGGAGCAGATGCAGGAGCTGCTTCCATCATCTCTTCTTGACGTTGGATTTCTTTATCTTCCATATCTAGTGCCTTGTCCGCTTTCTCAAGCATTACCTGCACAGATTTTGGAGCTACCCCAGTCTTACTTTTCATAGCGGATCTGAAAGATGCAATCCTCTTGCGTCCTTTCTCACGGTTTCCACCAAAGGACTCTTCACCTGCTTTCTGTGTGACAAAAGTAGCACCAACAGTTGGGTCCATAGTAGCCATGATTTCGTCTTCGCTCTTTGAAACCTTTAGTTTGGTTGTGAGCGAACGAACACGACGCGCGCCTGCCTCATCTGTGTATGAAACCTGTACCTGAATTGGTACCTCAGACTCTCTGATTTCTCTGTTAGGAGCGACCTCAAAGTAGAGCTCGTTATCTTCTCCAACAACACCAATCTTGCTCTCACTGTCCTTCTTGAGTCTATCCACAACTGCTCTTGATACTCCAGAAGCATCCTTTATGCTGACCCCGGGTGGTGTAATAAGACGAACCTCGACATCTCGGCCCAGCATAGAAGCACCAGCTAATTCTGAGAGACTTCGGTCAAGCTCATTCGGTGTGACATAGTACATCTGACCACCGGTTGCCTCAGGTAACAAGCCGAGGGTCTTCAGCTCCATTCCAGCACCTGAAGCAATACCAACAACATCCACCGCGGCACCAGCTTCCAGAAACATCTTTCCTAAATCTTCATAGTACTTGTTTGCGGGAGTGACTTGGTACCCTTCAAGAGCGCCAATGCCTTCATTTGCTAGTCCATCAGTAAGAAGTACTATTCTTCCTACATTGCGGTGTTTTGCGATGACATAAGCCATTGCAGCTGCTGGACCCAGAGCTGTACCACCTTGATCGCGTAGAGCCTGAACATGACCCTTGAGTTTGTCAGTGTTCTTTCCAACATTGACTAACTTGATCTTGTCAAGGAGTTTCTTTGTGGATTTCATTATTTTCTCAAAACTGGCAAAAGAGTCCTGGGGTAGGTGAACTGCTTCACCAGTTTCTAAGTTTCTTGCTAGTACACTGCTCTCAAATTCGATGAGGCCAAACATCGTATCAGGAGCATTCGCAGCAAGACTGTCAATTGAGGTGTTCAGACTTCTCTTGACTGCGGCAAGGTTTGCGCCACTCATAGAACCAGATACATCAATCAAAGCAAGGAATGATTTTCCACCTGTTGTAATGACTCCCGTACCAGTTTCAATCGTATCTTTTGGTTCTTCTACTAGGAAATCAGTATCCGCACCCGCAACTACAATCTCACCCTCGATGACATTCAATGTCCCACAGAAAGGACAAACAAAGTGTTTGCCCACCTTCGGATCTTCTTGAATTTGGTCTAAACTAAGAAGGAAACCATTACACTTGTGGCATGCGATTGGTTTCCCAACAATTTTTGTGGTCTCATGTGCGAGATGGCCAAACTCCACACGTAAGACATATGGAATGTCGCTCATGACGTCTTTCGATGCTGGAAAGGCCTCAGAGCTAGTTCTCAACATGGGCATCTAATAATTCTCCTCCAAAATTCTTCGGACCACCTTTTCGTGAGTGGATTTAAGTTCATCGACGATTTCTTGAACAACTTTGGAAACAAAAAACGACTGTGATGGAAAGGGCGCGGACTAGCGCAGAAGATTTAAAGAGTTGGTACTCATCACGATAGTAGAAAGTGTAGACCTCTTTGGAGGAGAACTCACAGATGGTAGACAAAACTAAGATTGAAGAGATAGTTACAGAAACCATGGCCAACAATGCAGACTTGCAGGGTATAATCGTCTGCGATGCGAAAGGGAGTGTACTCTTTGGACACACTATCACCGGTGGTATCAAACACGAGGATGTTGCAGCTCTCGCAGTCAAAATAGCAGCTAACTCTTCCCAGCTGACAGCTAGTCTCGACAAGGGAGGTCTCAAAGAAGTAAACATTGCCTCAGATCATGGTTATGTGATTATCCTTGGTGATGTGAAAATCGTGTTAGCAGCAGTGGCTGGAGAGGGAGCTCGCGAGAGCCAAGGACTCTTGTTGATGGCGCTGCGAAGAACCTTACTAGCAATATTGGCCTAATGGTATAGTTAAACAGCACCAGAGTTACATTTTTGAATCCAAGTTTACTGGGACTCAAGAATGAATAGAGGTATATCCATATATAGCGGAGGTATTACACTTGTCATACTAACGATATTTAGGCCTCTGTATCATCTGAATAATATAAACACAGACACGCCAAATTAAATAAAATTGCCGGGAAGGGAATGGGACTTGGTCTATATAGAGAAGCTAGTATGCAAGGGCTTCAAATCATTTGGCCGAGACTCAGTCACTATAAAATTCAACAAAGGTTTTACATGCATTGTCGGTCCGAATGGCTCTGGAAAATCAAATGTTGTTGATGCTATATTATTTGTTCTTGGTCAACTAAGTGCAAAGACTCTACGTGCTACCGTTTTTTCTGATTTACTATACTCTCCACCAAAACCTGGAATGCCACCAAAAGCCAAGTCTGCAGTCGTTGAACTTCATTTCAATAATAAAGATAGGAAATTACAGGTCGAAGCAGACCGAGTTGTCATTGAAAGAGAACTAGATGATACAGGTAAATCAGTTTGTCGAATAAATAGCAAGGTGGTCACTCGTACAGCAGTTCTTGATGTACTTGGAGCTATAGGTGTAGACCCTAATGGCTACAATCTTGTTTTGCAGGGTGAAATCGCCCAGATGGTCAAGGTTAGCCCGACCGAGAGACGTAAACTCATCGAAGAGATTGCAGGTATTTCCGCCTATGATGAACAGAAGGACCGCGCCCTAAAGAAACTGACTGAAAGTGAGAGTAATCTTGGAAAGGTAGATACTCAACTCCAAGAGCGTAGACGACAACTTGAGAAGCTTGAAGGAGAACGTGCAGATGCTCTGCGTTACAAAGGCTTGAACGATCAGATTCAGAAGTACAATGTCGATATCTTGGCGTGGAGTGTAATCAAGGGTCGATCGAGGATAGATACGATCAATGAAACTTTAGCTCAGCGTGCGGAGGAGGCTGAAAGTCTTGCGAAAGAGTTGGTTGAGGTAGATACGAATAGCACAATAACAGAAACCGAAGTTGATTCAATAGATCATGATATTGATCAGATAACAGGTGGGGACTCGGCAAGGATTTCTGAACAATATGGAACTGTTTCTGCAGCTGTTAATCATGTTAAATCTGATCTGGAACGTGCTCAAGGAGAGTATGATAGAACATCGAGTGATCGAGAAGCCTTTGTAGAAGGACTAGAACTTACCCAGGGTGAGATAACCAAAACCGAGAGCCAGATGAAGGATAAAAAAGCAGATCTACAAAAGTTAGAGAGCGAGATGGCAGCAACATCAGCTCAGATAATTCGAATGGAAGAGATTGCACAGAAAGAGCAGGACACATACTATGAAACAACTCTTCGATTGCAGGACTTGAATAATCAACTGCGCTCACTGGATGAAGGCGTTTCTGAGGTACGGTCAGCAATCAAATCAGACAACAGGGAATTAGGAGCGCTATACGAAGAGATACAAGACTCCAATGAAAGTTTAGAAAAAGCCTCTGAAGATATTACGATGTTAGAGGGGACCATCCCTGAGAAGAGAGAGGCACTTGAAAAAACCGAGAATATTGAGGTCGAAAGAAAGAGTGAACTCGAAGATATCACAAAGCAATTGAAAACTGTTGATGCGGAAGTTGATGAGAGTTCAAAGATTGTTACTGCAACTCGAGAAGAACTAATCAAAGTACAGGCACGTCAAGATGCACTGAAGGAGGCAGAAGATGCTTTCCTGAAAAGACGCCGCGCACTGGCAAAAGTACTAGAACTAAGAGATACGAGCACGATTGAAGGTATTCATGGGACTGTAGCGGAATTAGGGACAATAAATCCAGATTATGCTATAGCAATGGAGATTGCAGGAGGAAACAGATTATCACACGTAGTTGTAGAAAATGATAGTGTAGCAACTGCATGTGTTGATGTCTTAAAGCGTGACAGAGTTGGAAGAGCTTCATTCATTCCACTCGATAAGATCAAGGCTAACGCACCAAGCAAACTTCCCAATGATCCAGGTGTAATAGATTTTGCACTCAATCTCGTGAGTTTTGATCAGAAGATGTTACCAGCCTTCGAATTTGTGTTCTCTGATACTATTGTAACTGAGGACTTTGACTCTGCTAAACGATTAGGGTTCAAGGGTCAACGTGCAGTTTCTTTGGAAGGGGACCTCGTTGAACGGTCTGGTCTAATGACTGGAGGGTATTATCAAAGAAGTGGAGCAAGTTTGTCACTTCAAGTGGAGGACACAAGTCCAGAGATTGTTGAACGTCTCCAAGGCCTTGAAACAATACTGAACAAGCTCCGCCAGAAACAAAAAACCCTGAAGGAAAAGCAGAAAGAGCTTGACCTGGAATTGCAAGATCTTTCCAAAGAGAACTATCGCGGCAGAATGCAACTTGATAAGTATGAAGAGCGCTTTGATGAGCAAGAATATCGAATTAGTGTCCTGAAAGAGAGAATTGAGAAAGCTAATCTTACCGTAAATGAACTGGAGGTACAGATTGCGAACCTTCAGGAGCGTGATGCGGAACTTACTGTTCAGCGGGAACGTGTGATGGCTCAGCGTGATCAATGCAATGAAGATCTTACAAAATCAGACTCAGCAAAATTGAATCAAGATATTAAGGATCTCAAAGAGGTCCAAGAACAATACCAGAAGCAACGAGAGAAGATACAGAGTGACCTCACCGCGCTCAAGGTTGCACTTGACGAACGACTAGGGCCAAAAGCTGTAGAATTCGAGTCCAAGATTCAAGCATTAGATGCTGTTATTCCAGGATATGAAGAGGAAGTCAAAAGGCTTGAGTTAGAAGTTGCTGAACGAGAGAAAGAATTTGTTAAACTCAAGAAAGAGAGAGAACATATTGACGAAGCTGTTAAAGACAAGAGAGTTCGACAATTAGATCTTAGAGAGAATTTACGCAACTTCAGAATGAGACTCGAGGAGATTCGCGAGGCTCAGATGTCAAATGAGAAGGCTGTATATAGACTCCAGACTGAACAGAATCGTCTTGAAACGGATGTTGTTGCATTCATTGCTGAACTCAATGTCTTAACCGATGTTGATGAAGCAATCGACGATAGGAAAGAGGAACGTGAACTCACTTATAGAGAGCTAGAAGAATTCCAAGAAAAAATTAGGGAAATTGAGAGAGAACTAGAAGCAATGGGTCCAGTCAATCTGAAGGCATTAACTGATTATGATGCTGAGCGAGAGCGTTATGATGAGATTCTTGACAAAAAGACCCAGTTAGAAGAAGAACGAAAAGAGATTCTTGCATTCATGGAAGAGTTAGAAGCCGAAAAAACGCAGAAGTTTTTGTCAGTCTACAATGAGATAGCAGACAACTTTGCAACAGTATTTGCTCAGTTATCACCGGGTGGAGAAGCTGCTCTAATGCTTGAAAACCCTGAACACCCTCTAATGGGCGGAATCACTGTACGATCAAAGCCGAGAGGTAAAGACCTAGTAACCCTTGATGCAATGAGTGGTGGTGAAAAGACACTAACTGGTCTTGCTCTAATCTTTGCTATTCAAATGTATAACCCTACAAGCTTCTACATTTTTGATGAGATTGATGCTGCGCTAGATAATGTGAATGCACACAATGTTGCTCTGCTCATCTCACAGATGGCAAAAGCATCTCAATTTGTAGTAGTATCTTTAAGGGATACAACCGTCAGGAAAGCAGACCTTCTTATTGGGGTATCCAATCAAGATGGAATATCCAAGATTGTATCTGTTGATCTAGAAGAGGTGGGTGCAGAATCATGATGGAAGATGATTCACCATTTTGGGCAACACCACCGTACATACTTCTAACCGATGTTCTTCAGTTGGATAAAGTAGAACCATGGAATGTCGATGTCGGAAAACTTGTAGTTGGATTCCTAAATGAAATGAAACGATTGGGAGAAATTGATTTCAGAATTTCTGGAAATGCACTTTATTCAGCTTCTGTTATCTTCATGCGTAAAACTCGTGATCTAGTTCAGCTTGGAATACTACCGCCCGAAGATGATAGTGATGATGATGAGCTGGAGATACCATTGATTCGTCCTCCTTTCAGACTCACTAATCGTCGTGTAACCATTGAAGAATTACTCATTGCAATGGACCATATGTTGAGCAAAGGAGTGAGAACAAGAAGTACTCCTACAAAACGCCTCGCTCGGACAAAAGCAGATCCGATGACATTCACAATGAATATAGACCAGGCAAATATCGAAGAGACTATAGCAGATGTATATGCAGATTTTCAAAGACTTCTGAAAGTCGGTGAATCATCAAAATTCACGGATGTTTTGATGAATAATACTCGAAAGGAGATTGTCCGTGTCTTTTTCGCGATCCTATTTCTATTCGCACGGAGGTTCATTGATATGTGGATGGATGAAAGTGTTATTTGGATAAAAATGATTGAACCCCCAGAGGTCTATGAAGAAGCGGTCGAGGAAGCTGAATCTGTGATAAAAAGTTAGGGTGGTCTTATGGAAGAGGACATGATAACACTTGAAGCTGCCCTATATGTTTCAGGCAGGGCATTGACACTTGAAGAACTAGGAAATATCATAGGAAAATCACAATCGACAGTGCAGAAGCTCCTAGACGAACTTAGTTTTGAATACGATAAACGAAAAGGCGCTTTGGAAATTGTTGCACTTCCACGAGACCGTTATGCTATGCAACTACGGCCAGAACTAACTCCAAGCGTGGGAAGATTGATTCCCGGTGGGCTACTATCCTTTGCAACACTCCAGACACTTGTTTTCATTGCTTTGAAACAACCAATCATCCAATCGGAACTTGTCATGCAAAGAGGGACCCATTGTTATGACCATGTGAAAGAACTAGTCGAGAAGAAATTTGTTGAAGCAGTTCCAGAAGGAAGGTCAAAGAATCTAACGACCACACCACTCTTTGCAGACTATTTTGGACTTGATAGTGACCGAATCAAACTCAAAGC
>CAZMBV010000070.1:0-5361 GCA_964564335.1 uncultured archaeon | reverse complement strand
GTGTTTGTCATAGCAATGGGTCTTGCACCCATGACTGCAACATCATTCACGGTACCACAAGCAGTTAGAGTACCTAAATTACCACCCGGAAAGAAGATTGGATGAACAGTGTGTGCGTCGGTACATACAATCAGATTGGTTCCATCTATCTGAACTGTTGCACCATCATCCATCTCATCAAGTCCAATTGAACCAATTTTCCTACGCCCAAATGATGGAATGATTACGTCTTCCAGCAGTTGCTGCATAATCTTTCCACCAGCACCATGAGCGGACTCTATCTTGGGCATCTGTTATCCTCCGAATAATGCGACATGTCGAAAGAGTCTACGATTGTATTTGAAATGGACTATCTAGACGTCTTTTACTAACGAAAGTTCGCCACGAAGCAAGATTTAAAACCACTCCACAGAGTGCGTCATTGACCTAACAAAGAGGTAGTAAAAATGGCCATCTGGCATAGAAGATCTAATCGTACAAGCACTGGAGCTAGATTAAGACGATTCCGAAGCAAGAGAAAGTATGAGATGGGCCGAACTCCAACTGAAACCTTGATGGGGGAAACCAAGAGAAGAACCGTTGACAGTAGGGGTAAAGCAAAGAAGACTCCAGCTCTAAGAATTCAATTTGTCAATGTTACTGACCCATCAAAAGGAGCCACTTTTCGTGCAGAGATTCAGGATGTGGAATCAAATCCTGCAAACATGGACTACCAAAGAAGAAAGGTCATCACTAGAGGAACAATCATTAAGACAACTAAAGGCCGTGCAAAGGTCACGAATCGTCCGGGTCAAGATGGTATTCTGAACGCAGTACTGATCTAATTAGATTTGGATTAACTTGCATCTTTTATTCTAAGAAGTGGATTCTGGAATTTCAGCTTCTATGCTGGTAATGATGAAATCTTTCCCACCAGTGATTGTAGTGGAGCTACCTCCACATTTTGGACATTTCATTGGAGCAAACACAGCGAGCTGAGGTGGAATATCTGGATCGACTATTGATTCACCTGCAAACCCACAGTCACTACATAGAAGCTTGCCTTTGATGTTCTTTATTCGAAGCTCTGCACCTTCTACTATTGTATTCTTACTTGCAATCTCAAAATTAAATGTAAGCTGTTCAGGAATTAGAAATGTGAACTCACCTAACTCAATATTAACGACATTGACCTTTGTCGCTTTGTTACTCTGGGCGGCTTCTAAAGCAGTATCGACAATTGAACAAGCAGCAGAAAATTCATGCAAATTGTGGCACCATGTTGACACATATTCAGTAAAGTTAAGGCGTTTCCGCTATAACGAGGCAGCTCAGACACTTTATATGAAACAGTGTTTATTGTTGGGCGTCACGTAGAGGGAGATGTCAAGTTGTCCAAGTCTTCAAAGACAGCCAAGAAAGGTAGCAAGGCAAAAGCAAAACCCAAGCCTAAACCTAGTAAAACAACCAAGCTAAAGGCTACAAAGAAACCAGTTACGAAGAAGAAGATTCCAGATAAGAAAACAACCCAAAAGAAAGATGCTCTAACAAAAAAGAAGGGCGCAACTAAAACGATAAGCAAACCCAGGCCAAAGAAGACTCCAAGCAAACAAGATACAGCAGTATTGAAAGAGTTGGAATTGGATATGGGTAGTGGTGATGAGCAAGTTAGTCTTGGAGCTATTGGAAGATTGGGACAAATGAAGAGCCCTAAAGCTACAGAGGTTCTTATTTTAGGGTTGAAAGACCCAAGACATATGGTCAGAATCCATGTTGCAGCACAACTGGGAGAGAGAAAGGACAAAAAGTCAGTAGATGCATTAGTTGACTCTCTTAAAGACGAGTCAATTTTCGTGAGACAGACTGTCGCTGGTGCACTTGAAAACATAGGTGGTACAAAAGCTAAGAAGGCGGTTGCCAAAGCTGAAAAAGATGGCGTACTTTTAGATAATCTTCCTGAAGGACGCCGATTAGATAATTAGTAATTATCACTTCATTATTGAATGACTATGACATAGCTCCATTTATTTTGTTGAAGGAGCCGTAGAATAATAGCCAACTGCAATCCGGAGCTTGCAAGTATGGAAGAACAAGATGAAATCACCAAGCTAGAAATTGCAATCAAGGATCTAGACCTTGATTATATGCGAGGACGGGTATCAGAAGAAGAGTATCGGACAAAGATGGATGCTCTTAGATCTAGTTTAACCGAAGCTGGAGGAACCCCTGCACCAGCCGTACCCACTCCGAGAATTGAAGCAGCTGAACTTCAGACTGCAAAATTGCATCCTCCACAGATAGCAAATAAGGCTACAGTCGACCCAGTGACTGCAGTAAAGAGAGTAGTTCAATCCATGAGACGAGTTTCAATAGAGAAAATATCTCAAGATTCAGGCGTTTCTGCGCATAATGTGACAAAGATTCTAGGAGACCTCCTTGATGGAAGAGAATTGTCTGGGAGGGTTGATCATGATGCCGGAGACTTCATTCTTGGAACCGGAACTGGACCATCTCCAAAGACGATTCATGGATGTCCTTACTGCAGGACCGAGCTCGAAAGGGTTGCTGTGAAGGGAGAAACCGTCACCTGTTCTGTCTGTAGAGAATCTTTCATTGTATCATAAAATATCAACTAGGTGATAGATATTCATGGACCTTGTTGAGGCATGCTTGAAAGCCAACGGTCGAGAAGCTGTAAAGGCAGTCAGAGCATTATTACCGTCTGTAAAACCATCAGCTATCTGGGCAATAACCATGCATGCTGCGGCTTGGCATGAGGAGCGATCTTTTGATACCTCTCACGCTACCATCGCAGTATATACATCTCATCGAATGATTGAGAGCCTAGGAAACCATTCAAGTCTGATAACAGAAGGACCTATAGCATCACAGACAATCTACCTTCCAGATGAACAAAAGAAAACTCTGCAAGAAGTCTTACTAGAACGACTGGCCTATTATCTAGCTGATACAGATCATTGGCGTCCTGAGCAAGGGCCAAGATATGATATTCAAGCTAGACTTGACTCAAGAGGAAATGCAGTTCAGGTCTATGTTCAATCAATTAGAGAGAATTCTCAGATGAGTGCATTGAAGGCAGCAGCAGTTCTCGGAGCAAGACCAAATCGAACAATGCTCATCAGAGCTACAGCTTCAATCGCGGCAGAAGAACCAGACAAATTAGGACATGCCTTTATCATGCCGACATCTCTTGCTATGGAAATTCCAGCACCAGAGTATACACGACCGCATATGGCTTCACTGTGGCATCTTACAGAATATCTATCTCGGAAAGTTAGTTCAAAAGCTGCTGATGGATTTAGTATGGATGAAAAGTTTGGAAAGTATGCCAAACAAACCGATTTGTCTTCACACCAAGACCTGTTTTTGAATTCTGTCGTGAATTATGGAACGCTAGGACATAATGCAATATTGGCTCATAGAATATCAGAAGCTGCACGTCTGGGGCTTGTCAATACTATCACCGTAGAATGGTTATTGAAGAAACTGAAGAGGAATATTGGAACTGATTTGAAAGAATCAACAGAGATGACTGTTGAATGTCTCATCGAGAAGAATACAGGACCTGACTGGCTTTCCCCACCAGCTGAAATCAGTCTACCAACCGCAAAGATTGTCAGAGACTGGATTGCTTTAGATTATGGTGAACTATGGAGTGCCATGGTTAATCGAAAATCTGCAGTTTTTGAGAAGAAGATACTTGAATTGGACAAGGATTCGTGGTACACAGTCAGAGCGCTACAATATACAATGGCTGGTCTTTATGGTGATATGGAAGCGTCACATCCATTGATTTTCACTCAAGCGGTCTGGAGTTTGGTTGATAATGGATTAATTCCAGAGAACATTGCTACCTTACAAGTTCATAGAATGCTACGCACTCACTTGGTCAGTTAATGCTGTTAAAAGAAAATCGAGAGAGGGAAACGTCCCTCTCTATAACAATTATTCGTCACCCTTTCTATAGGACTCAGCAAGCAGGTCAGGTATATACCTCACTTTCATTTCTGTACCTTTCATCATGTCGTTAATCTGAATTGTACAGAATGGACATTCGGTAGTTACCATGTCAGCACCTGTTGCTTCTATGTACTCCTTCTTGGTGTTGGCAATCCTCTGTGATAATTCACGTTGACCCGCACGGACACCACCACCAGCGCCACAGCAACGATTCTTGTATGGATCCTCAATGTACTCCACACCAGGTATTAGCTTCAGTAGTTCAATTGGTTGGTCATAGACATGCTGACCACGACCTAAATGGCAAGGTTCGTGGTAGGTAACCTTGAGATCTATCTTACCCTTTGGAAGTACAATATTCTCCTTACCAATCACATCCATCATGTACTCAGCCATGTCATAGACCTTGTACTTTGGAGGTGTACCACGTTCTTCCTCGATGAATGGGTAGTGGTCTTCGCGAAGTGTCTTTCCGCAGCCAGCACATGCAACAACGACTGTATCAAAATTGTACTTTTCACCAGCGGTTTCGAATATTTCAGTGACCCTTCGTGCTGATGCATGAGCAGTATTCAGGTCGCCTGTTCTGAATGCAGGGCTTGCACAGCACCACTGTTCCTTGGGAACGATCACATCTATGTTATTACGGTTAAGAACATCAATCAACGCCTTACCAGTACTTTGCATTCTATAGTCAATCAGACAGCCTGTAAAGAATCCAACACGACCTCGTGGGTTTTCCACTAAGAACTCCTCCGTGCCAAGTTCTGTTAGGAGCGGAGTGTCCTTCTCTGGTACTGCACGTCCTGTTGCATTTACAGAGTCTAGGAAAGCCTGTTGACCCTCAGCGAGTGGGTAACCAGCTTCCACAGCTTTTGCTCTAAGAAGCTCGACTGCAAGTGATGGAATCTTGATGCTCTTTGGACAAATGTCCTCGCACATTTTGCATGTTGTACATGTGTAGACCATCTCATTCATTGCCATCGCAACACGATCTTCAACATCACGAGGATCAAGTTCCAATCGTGCAAGCTGCCGAATGATCATTGGACCAGGATAGTCCCACGTTTCGTGAACTATTGGGCAGTTGGATAGACAGGCACTACACTCGATGCATTTCCTAATCTCACGTAGTTTTTCGATCTGTTCTGCATGAATAATCTCGGGATGGTGAACCGGTTTCTCTCGAGAAACATATGGTCTGATTCTACGAAGGCGATAGGTGACTTGTGAAATATCTGTGACAAGGTCTTTGATTACTGGCATTTTCTCAAGAGGCTCGAGCACCAGTTCCTTGTCAGGATCTGCCTTTGTGCGACAAGCTATACGTGCAATTTTATTGACTCGAACTGCACAAGAACCACACTGTCCACCTCTGCATTCCCATCTGAAAGCAAGACT
>CAZMBV010000069.1:5157-12704 GCA_964564335.1 uncultured archaeon | reverse complement strand
CTGGTGCCCCTTGGTATAGCATACTCACTGAAGGAATTACTAAAGGTTTAGTAGGATTTGGACCTAGTGGTGATCTCATTGGAATTGATATCAGCAATATCTTTCTCATCCCAGTTCTCCTATGTTCCGTGGTTGCGGGTTTGATATTCCTTCGTCCATCCTTTATTGCGAAATATGGTCACACCGGAGAGCTTCCTGAACTCGTTGAGTTGAAAGAGGATACTGAAACGAAAGGAGGAATACCAGTTGATACTGATATGCCGGAAGTCCATGCACCAGAACCAACTGCTGATTCGGTTGCATCATTAAGGGACATCCTCATTGAACATGGTACTACCGATCCAGTAATCAATCTAATCCTGAATTCAGGCATTGGTACTACTAATGATTTGGCGGCAACAAGTGCGGACCAATTAGCAAATATTACTGGATTGAACAAACGTGAAGCTGAAGAGCTCTTAATGTTTGTACAGAAGAAAATCTGGTTCAGCGATTTATGATATTCGCTGCCAGATATTATATTGTTGTAATTGCATTAAGAGCAATAGTCACCAAATCATCCAGCGGAGGTTTCCCTACAATCTCTGCTTCTTGATCTACATTCTCACCTATTACGACACACGCTGCTCCCACTTTGACACCTCTCAGATATCCAATCACAAATAGTGCAGCAGCTTCCATTTCAGTAGCCAATACGTTCGAATCTCGCATAGCCGCCCATTTTTTCCGTGTTGTAACTGGATCTGCAACATAATTTGGATGCTCGCTGTAGAACGCATCTTTGCTATGACCAATCCCTACGTGATATGCCACACCCCGTTTCTCTGCTGCTTTTGTTAGGGCAGTAACTGTATCTGGGTGAGCTATTGCTGGAAATTCTATTGGTACATACTGTCGTGATGTTCCCTCATCTCTGACTGAGCCAATAAAAATGACAACATCCCCTGATATGACCTTATGACTGATTGCTCCTGATGTTCCTACTCTGATGAAGGTCTTGCAGCCAACTTTTACAAGCTCTTCGAGGGCAATAGCTGCGGATGGACATCCGATTCCCGTAGAACATACCGCAACAGGTACATCATTCCATGTACCCTTGAAACTCCAATACTCCCTATTTTTTGCAATCTCTGTTGGATTGTCAAAGAATTCTTCCGCAATTTTCCTTGCTCGATCTGGGTCTCCTGGCAGAAGCACTCGCTCGGGTATCTCACCATGCGCAATTCCAATATGATACTCCTTCTCTGATTCCATCTGACAACACAAGCGGGTCAGATATTTGGAGTAGAGAAAAGGATTTCGCAAGAACTCACTTCTAAATCATCTCTACTAATGTATCCACAATGTTATAGGTCAGATTGGGATTGTCATCAATGAATATCTCAGTATTCACGCTGTTTGTTGTTACGATTTTGTGATTGCATTTCTCAATCAATCTTTCAAGCAATTCTTCTCCTCTTTCTATCAGTGGAACAACGTGTGCTACTGCAAGTGCCACATCTCTTGCTCCTTGTTCAAGCAACCTATCGCGTGCTTTCAAAAGAGTGCTACCACTTTTCGTGAGATCGTCAATGACAATTACATTCTTTCCCTTGACATCGAGGTCTCCATGCAGTTGAACCCGATAGGAGTTGGTACGGCTCTTTCCGAAACCATCGATTTTGTATCTTTCTTGGGCGCCTTCATCTGGAGCTATAATAATACAATCTTCGTCAAAGTGGAATTCTTCTCTGGCAAATTCAACTAGGTCCGGAATTACATCTATGATTTTGTATAGACCTTTGCCTTTGAGATTCTTGACCCATTCCAAGCTATCCGGGGCATGAGGGCTCAAAACATATACTTTGTTGCATGCTTTAGCGATTGTTTCAATAGCCCATCTTCCAGAAGAAGCTTCACCAGTTTCAAAGGATTTGTCTTGAAGTGCAAACGGTTGGAAGGTTAATACAACTTCAACCTGTTTCGGTGGTGTAACTGGCGTACATTTATACTGCTTATGTCCACATTTCTCAACTTCAAGAGGTCTGGAGAGCATATCTAATAGAAGCAAAAGTTCGACAACACGATCTGCTGTACTATATATCTCAGTTTCAGCTGGTCCCGAACCCGTACAACTTTGGACAACCACAACTCTCCTATTCGAGAGCTGCGCTACTTTGTCAATCTTGACATAGATATCATTATTGGGAAACATGCGCTTGTAATCATAATTCAGAGCAGAAGTATAAACCCGATATCCGAGCTCTTCAAATCTTCTCTGAAGGTGCTCTGCACCACTGGCCAAGATGACATCATAATCTTTCATGATACTCACCATCGATTGAGGCCGAATTTATCACCCTAAAGAGGTTTGCCGTTCATTGCTTTTTTTCAGAACTTTCTTTATTGTTAATCAAATATCAGATTTCACAATACAAGGCATAACCTAAAATGACCGTCTTGTATTAACTCTCTGCCACCAGAGGCTGTGCTTCGATTGAGTCTTACCGCTAGAGAGCTTTTGCAAAAGCTTGCAGAGGATGCAGGTCTCACCTATCCGACCGTAGCCAAACGTGTGAATCGTATGATGAAGAAGGGTAGCGGCCTGATTGAATCTGTTCAAGAAATCGCAATAGAACACAAATTAAAACCAAATAACTACAAAATTAATCCAGTAAAGATTGTCGCAGAAACCGAAAAAATCCTACGTGAAGATTACACACAAACACTCATGATTTCTGCTGTTCTGGGTCATATGGTTGAAGCACGAGGAAAAGATAGATTTCCGTCTCCCGCCTTCTTCGCATATACTGAGATGCTTGCTCGAATATCTGATGCACCGCGTGACGTAAAATCTGAAACCTCTGTTGAGATTGAAGAACGTGCGACCCGAATTATTGAGTTGATGACGACTCTTGTTTCTGTACTATGTGAATGGTCTGAACAGGGTGTAGTAGGTATAGCAAATGATTGTCCTGATAGCCTAAGAGATATCGCAAGAGCGATTTTCAGAAAGACCAAACTACTCCAGGGAGGTCTCTGGACCTGTATCTCTTGTGGAACTATTGTTGAAGCTAGAGAAACGCGAGCACTGATGTGTCAAGAATGCGATTCCAAATTATCTGGTAATCGCAGCATTGAAGATCGCTATGAATCACTAGGCGGTAGTGATAGGAATGGATATGGAAGAAGTACAGAATGAGCCATCGTTTTATCAGTATGATAAGTCCATGTCCAATCCCTTATCCAGTAGCTCAAGAGCATGATCTACTTCGGATTGAAAAACCGATATCTCATCAACTTGAAGGATAAGGTCTTGGCCTTCAGACTCTTCCATGAATAGAATCACCGGGTCTAAGCCTGCAACACTTCCTGCGCTGATAAGAGGTGCTGTGACACCGTCATAATAATCCGCTCTACCAATAGGAATTTCCATTCTATTTAAGAGGCGGTTTCCTTTCTTTGTGAAAACCTGACCACATGTGGGACCTTCGTGACCAAGTATTGACACGATAAATCGAGTAGGAACATTTCCCCTGAGATAGAACAGCATATCGGTCATCCAATCATACTCTTTAATCATGACATCGCCAAAAATCAACATTGTGTCTCCAGCTATCATTCCATGCACAGGTACCACCGGTGGCTTTACATCAACTGGATAACGATTCCATGTAGAAAATGCTGGTGAGTTAAAAACTAAGACCGTTTCGAAATTGTTCTTCTCATACAAGTATCTACAGAGAGCTTGACCCTTCGGATTCAACCCAAGAATAACTGTGTATGTGTCTTCGATTTTCGATTTTTTGTAAACTTCAAGGATTGGTGAAACCCACTCTTGTTCGAACACTGGCATATTCTCAGCCCACCCCCTTACGACCCGAATCCTCTAATGACTCTTCGTGTTACCAAAATTCTATCTAATCTAGGAAAATCGTACCATCCGATTGAATTATATGCTAGTCCATATCCGACGCGGACGTGTCTAACACTGCTGGTGAGTGTAATTATGGACAAATACATTGAAAGTGTTTACAACAAGGTTGTCGAAAAGGATCCCGAGCAGAAGATTTTCCATCAAGCTGCTTTGGAAGTACTAGAGTCCTTGGAGCCTGCTATCCAGAAATATCCACTTTTTGAGGAATTCTCCATTTTAGAGAGACTCACAGAACCCGAACGTCTAATTCAGTTTCGTGTTCCTTGGAAAGATAAAGATGGTAAAATACAGATCAATCGAGGCTTTAGAGTTCAATTCAATTCAGCACTTGGCCCTTACAAGGGAGGTCTTAGACTTCATCCTACTGTTAAGTTGGATATTCTCAAGTTCTTAGGTTTTGAACAAGTCTTCAAGAACAGCTTGACTACCCTCCCAATGGGTGGAGGTAAAGGTGGGTCCGATTTCGATCCCAAAGGTAAGACTGATGCAGAGGTAGAATCTTTTTGTGAGAGCTTTATGTTCGAGCTTTACCGACACATTGGACAATTTACTGATGTTCCCGCAGGTGACATCGGAGTTGGCGGTCGTGAGATTGGTTTTCTCTATGGTGCTTACAGAAAGATTACAAACTTCCATGGTACTGGTGTTTTAACCGGAAAGGGTGGAGGTTGGGGTGGTTCACTAATCAGACCCGAAGCTACAGGTTTCGGATGTGTCTACTTTACTCGTGAAATGCTTAAGACAAAGGGCGAGGACTTGCAAGGTAAGACTGTTGTAATTTCCGGTTCTGGAAATGTCGCACAGTATGCCACTGAGAAATGTATACAGCTTGGTGCTAAGGTTATTGCACTAAGTGACTCAAGTGGTTGGATTCATGATCCTGATGGTATTACTCAAGAGAAGCTTGACTTTGTTTTGGACTTGAAGAATGTTCGTAGAGGTCGTATCAAAGAATATGCTGAGAAGTATGGTGTGGACTACACTAAGACTGCTGACGGTACTCCTTGGAGCCTCAAATGTGATGTTGGTCTACCATGTGCGACCCAGAACGAGGTTGATGGTAACGAAGCCAAGATGCTTGTTGATAACGGTGTCATTGCAGTAGGTGAAGGGGCAAATATGCCTTCGACACCTAAGGCTGTTGAAATCTTCCAAGAGGCTGGTATTCTCTTCGCTCCCGGTAAGGCTGCAAACGCTGGTGGTGTTTCAGTATCAGGCCTTGAGATGGCACAGAATAGTCAGCGCTTCTTTTGGACTCGCGAAGAAGTGGATGCGAAGCTGCTTCAGATCATGCAAGCAATCCACGAAAATGCATACAAGACATCCGAACACTTTGGACACAAAGGCAACTATGTCATGGGTGCAAATATCGCAGGTTTCATGAAAGTAGCTAATGCAATGGTCCAACAGGGTCATCGCGCATAAACAATGAATCTACGCAGGATCTATAAATGATCCTGCTTCTTCTTCTTTTTTTTATAAAAAAATCCGTATTATCCTCTAATAATCTCAAGTAACTCTGCCAATCGTCGCTTGACATCAGATTCTACTACTCGTAATTCAGCAAGTTGTCTTATTTGCTTAATTCGATTTTCTCGGTATTTCTCCTCAGAGAGTTTTCCGCCTCTTCTTTCAATCTCCATCCTATCTGATTCAGCATTAATCTCTGCTCTACGTGCATCTACAAGATCAAACCCTTGCTTGAGACTCATCCATTCAATCATAGCATGGCTTCTCTCTTGTTCAATTTTTTCTCGTCGTTGCCTATCTATTTCCATTTGCTTGAGTTGCTTGTTTGCTTTTCTGATCTCTTTCTGAATTTCGTAAAGTCTGCTTTCCACTTCTCGTTTGACCTGAATCATTTGAGTTGATAGCGCCCATTTCTCCCGATAGAGTTTGATATGTTCTTGTTCTGTAATTGAACCAGTTTCAAGTTTTTTATCAAGATCTTTGAGTTCATCTTGAATATTATTCAATTGTTGTTTTAGTTCGTCGAAGGATTTTCGTAGCGAAACCCATTCTACGCTATACTGCGCAAGCACTTCTTTTGGATCTACAAAGAAATCATCCTGTGGAGTAGAACCTTCCCGGTGACTCATATTCAAGCACTCCTTGTATCTAAAACGACCATAGATTTGGATTGATTTAAGACATTCCATTTCGTTATTCAACTCTTCTACTCACAGAAATATGGCAGCTAGACAAACCTATCCTCTTAAGAGGCGGAATTGTTTTCATTAAATTACGGTGAGATTTATGAAAATCAACATGAATCTTGTTTCATCCGACAACCGGAAACCAAAACCTACCGATGTCTTGAAGATACCTTTTGGAACCGAATTCACAGACCATATGTTTTCGATGAAGTATAGTGAGGGTAGTTGGAAAGGTGCGACAATTCATCCCTTTGAGAATTTGTCACTAAGTCCAGCTGCACTCTGTTTGCATTATGGTCAAGGCATTTTTGAAGGAATGAAAGCATACCGTCGAGGAAACAGAACTCTTCTATTTCGTCCCGAGCGAAATTTCTTCCGATTCAATGAGTCTGCCACACGAATGGTGATGCCCGAAGTTGATGTTGAGTTTGCGCTCAACGCTCTGAAACAATTGCTAATAGTAGAACGAGAATGGGTGCCTGAGGTTAAAGGAAGTTCCCTCTATATCCGTCCCACAATGATTGGTACTCAAGCTAAGTTGGGTGTAAAACCATCTGACGAATATCTCTTCTTCGTCATTCTAAGTCCAGTAGGTCCATACTTTAAGGAGGGATTCAGTCCGGTAAAGATTTTCCTCAGTACGGAACACGTAAGATCTGTGCGAGGTGGAGTAGGAGCCGCAAAGACAATGGGTAATTATGCCGCAAGCCTTCTTGCTGGGACAAAAGCGGCGGACGTTGGATATTCTCAGGTACTCTGGTTGGACGCTCTGGATAGGACGTATCTAGAAGAGGTAGGAACGATGAACATCTTTGTTAAATTCGATGATGAGCTGACAACTCCTCTTCTATCTGGTTCAATTCTTCCTGGGATAACTCGAGATTCAGTATTGACTCTCACTCGAGATATGGGACTTAACGTCACAGAAAGACCAGTATCAATCGATGAAGTGATTGAGGGAATAGAATCTGGAAAAGTAACAGAGATGTTTGGGTGTGGAACAGCCGCTATAATAGCTCCTGTTGGATCTCTTTGGTACAAGGGTAAGAGTTACACTACTTCAGACGGAACGATAGGTAAACTCACTCAACACTTGTTTGATGAGCTCACAGGTATCCAATCTGGAGAAAGACCAGATCCATATGGTTGGGTCGTCGAAGTCAACTAGTGTTTCACAAGTCGAATTCTTCTCTCTCTGCATCTGATATCTTGGGCTCTTCGGTTTCTAGAGAATCCCATGCGGGTGGAGGATCTAGATTCGGTTCTGTATCTCCTACAGGAAGTGGAATTTGTTCTTCATCCTCCTCTATGTCATCTAGGGTGTCTAGGGGAAAGTCTTGTTCTCTCTCTTCCTCTTCTTCTTCCTCCTCGTCATCTTGTAATCTGAATTCAGCTACAAGCTTCCCTTCTTCGATTTTCTCTAGAAGCAGCCTGAACATACGTTCAACAACAACGCTTCTTCCTTTTGCTTCGAA
>CAZMBV010000069.1:0-5057 GCA_964564335.1 uncultured archaeon | reverse complement strand
TGTGGACCTTGTGAAACTGCACCTTGCGTTGATATCTGCCCTGTCTTTGCAATGCGGAGAGACCCTATCACAAAGATGACTTTCCTTGATGAAGACAAATGCATTCTCTGCAAATCATGTGTTGGAGCTTGTGTGAATGGCGTTATTCTTCTTGACACTGTTAAGATGAGGATTATCAAGTGTGATCATTGTGGCGGAGATCCTGAATGTGCGCGAGTGTGCCCCACTGGCGCAATTACATATGGCCCTGATTCATCCAGTGCTACTGTAGATAAACATGGGAAGATTATGAGTTATTTGAAAGAGATTGAACGAACAGACAAAGTATACAGTACCGGAGCTGAGTGATTGTGGCTGGCGGCTATACGGGTAAAATACTTCGTGCCAATCTGACCGATGAGAAGTTCAAGATTGAACCACTTCCAAAAGAATGGATAAAACCTTACATTGGTGGTGACGGCTTTGGTGCCAAACTCCTTTTTACGGAACTAGCTGCTGGAACCGATCCACTCGGTGAACAAAATAAATTGATTATTGGCACAGGTCCAATAACTGGGACAATGTGGCCAATGAGTGGAAGAACTGTCCTTATCTCAAAAGCTCCATTAACTGGAATATGGGGTGAGTCACACGTGGGAGGTTTTCTTGGAGCTGAACTCAAGTATGCAGGTTATGATATGCTTGTTATAGAAGGAAAATCCGAAAAGCCTGTCTACATCGATATTCATGATTCAGATTTAGCCTTGCGAGATGCGAAGAGTAAATGGGGTCTTACAACCGACAAGGTAACAACTGCCATCAAGAAAGATAAGCACGACCCCGATGTTCAGATTGCCGCAATAGGCCCTGCTGGTGAGAAACAAGTTCGATTTGCCTCTGTAATGGTAAATCTTGCACGTGCTGCTGGAAGAACAGGGATGGGTGCTGTTCTTGGGAGTAAGAATGTCAAAGCAGTTGCGGTAAGAGGTCATGGAGCAGTAGAAGTTCATGACCTTGATGGTTTCTTAGAATTTGCAAATGCTGCACACATGCGGGTACGAAATAATCCAATTGCCCAAGGAATGAGTAAGGCTGGTACATGGGGGCTCGTTGCTGTTAAACAAGAGATTGGTGAGTTTCCAACTCATAATCATCAGACCGGAGTTTTTGAAGGTTGGGAAAAACTAAGCGCAGATTATATTCGTCCCAGATTTACTATTGGAGATAGAGCCTGTTTTGGTTGCAGCCTTGGGTGTAAGAAGGTAAATTACGTCAAAGAGGGGCCATTTGCTGGAACCCTAGAGGAAGGACCAGAATATGAGGGTCTCATGGCTTTCGGAAGTCTAATTGGAATTGACGATTATGCCACTACTCTGAAAGGAAACCAGATTTGTAATAGATATGGATTGGATATCATCTCTGCAGGTTCAACTATAGCGTTTGCAATCGAGGCTTTCGTTAAGGGAGCTATCAACGAGGAAGATACTGGCGGACTCAAACTTGAATGGGGTAATCGCGAGCAGGTTATCAAATTGCTTGAGATGATTGGGAAACGGGAAGGATTTGGTGCGATTCTAGCTGAGGGAAGCAAAAGAGCTGCAGAAAAACTTGGTAAAGGCACCGAGAAGTTTGCAATTCATGTAAAAGGAATGGAAGTATCCGGTCAAGATGGTCGTACACATCGGAGCATTGCTTTGGGTCACGCAACCGGTGCTAGAGGTGCTGACCACCTTAGAAGCCTTGTAGTCGTTGACCAACTCGGGTATGAGGATGTTGCAGCGAAACGATGGGGTGCAGACAAACTTCCAGAGATTATAGATCCCTATACAGAGAAGTACAAAGCAAATGCAGTATTTGAGTCTGAAAATGCTTACTGCATCCGAGATACTTTGATTGTTTGTTGGTATACCGTTTCTTGGCCGCCAATTTTCTGGATGGATGATTTTGCGACAATTCTTCCCTTAGCGACGGGCGAGAAGTACTTTAGCAAAGTCGAGAATCTTGTTGAGATTGCAGAACGGCAGGTGACCCTCAAGCGGTTATTCAATGCACGTGAAGGAATCACAAAGAAGGATGATATTTTACCTGACCGATTCGTAAAGGACCCAATGCCCGATGGACCTGGCAAGGGTCAGGTTGTTGATCTCGAACCAATGTTACGTGATTATTACACACTTCGCGGTTGGGATTTGGAAACAGGTCTTCCTACTGAAGAAACATTGAAGAGATTATCATTGGAGTGGACAAAAAGCCATTCCTAGATATTTCTCAATCGATTTCTGCAGTAAAATTAGCCTTGCATTTGTCTTGGGATTGAAAGATACAGCACATCTTCAAATCCAAGTATTCCGTGTCCACTTGGATTCACGAGTTTTACATAATCGTCGAAGACGTCTTCAACCCTGACATTTGGTATCTTTGCAAGTGTATCTTTCTGTGTATATCTAAGATATACAGTAAAAGTCTGTCCCGTAGTTTTTAGTTCTTGGAAAATGATTTTCCAGTTTGGCAAGCTGTGAATTCCTCCTTTCACTACATCATTTCTGTTGTGCATTTAATACTTGCTGCTTAGGTAGTCTATCTAGAGATGACCATCGTTAGATATCTTTGGCACCAATAGCAGGTCTGTGAATACCTTTTGTATTTTCTTTTCGAAACCACTCTTTATCTTTGATTGATAAAGATGGGTCCAACATTTCTTTCTGCAGTCTGATGCTCCAAATCCTTCTGGGCCTGGGAATATGTTATTCATCTGTCTAATAGCCTTAGCAATATCACATTCTATTTGAACCGAACTTTCGGCCCAAATTGCCGAGCGAATTTTCGAGTGTGATTTTAAAAGGTGGTCTATATGCCAATGGACTGTCTTCTCTGAACGAAAGTGTCTTCCAATACGGTTCTCAAGACTCGTTGATCCTCCTCCCATTGCAGAACCGACGTATATCCATGTGCCTTTTTTAAAGGATAAATCTCCAAGAGATTTCAGGTGTAATTCTAGATCATCTTCAAGATCAATTATCAGTGTGTAGGCGCCTCTCATTTAGGTTACTCCTGTAAGATATCTTTGATGTATTCAAGACTCTGCCCTGTTGTTAGGATTCCTGCTTCTAATTCTCTAAGAACTCGAAAGATTGAGGGTCTTACATTTTTCCATCCTTTTGAATGACTCTTTGCGACTAGATTACAACCGAACTTTCTTCTGAATAGTTTTTTGCCACTCTTTTCAGCTATTGTTTCAGTCCTGTGTTTTGACAACGATAGTGCGGCTGGAAGATGAATTATCAAAAGCCCCTCTTCAAGTATGATGGATTGTCTTCCAGTGGGGAGTAATTCCCCTGTTACAAGAACATCGTACTTGCTCTTGACGATGTATTCTCTAACACGTTCCATGATTTGATTATGACACTCTCCGCATGGGTGAATTCTTCCCTCATCTACTCTTTCAAGTAAATCGTCATTTCCACCCGTAACATCAATTCTCACCAGGTTCACATATTGCTGCATGCACCAATCTTCTGCGAATTTGATATCTTTTGGATTTTGAAATTGATGCCCTAAATCAACTAGAATTGCATCAACTCTGAAACCGGATTCCTTCAGGATTTCCACTGATGCGGTACTATCAATCCCACCCGAAAATGCAAGGGCAATTTTAAGATTATTTCCCAATGATGAATTGTACTGAATCTGTTTCTTGGGGTATAATAATTCATGTTCGATAAGCTGCTTCAGACAAATTACTACTTTCTTCTGAGAATCTGATAGCTCTGGTATAATTTCCTCTATGCGAGACATTGTTAATTGCAATCTATGTCTTCGAAGTAGAATCTTATCTGATCCGTAAATTGTGATTATCCTTCCAGTTCGCTTTGCCAGCTCTGCTGTAACACGACCACCTGGTCCTAAGAGCAGGCTCTTTTCAGCTCTATCTGGGGTAACGAGATGTAAACTACCATCATCGTGTTCATACACATTTTCTATTCTAGGCATAACTCCACGAGTCAGATTCAATTCTCCACGTATCGTATTTACAAGGTCGGAAATTTGATTGAGTGTCATTGAAATAACTCACACATTTGTATCTGATAAGCATCCTTATCGTCGATATTATCATAAGGACTCGGATAATTAAAGATATGTAGAAAATGGCTTCAACTGAAATTATTCCTGGCGTTCATGTCATTCGAGGCAAATTTGTAGGAGAATTTGGATTCATTGCAAGTTATTTGATTATTAGTGAAGGTGAAGCTTTAATCATCGATCCTGGAACCGCAGGTGACCCTGGTGACGATATAGAGAAAACTCTGAAGCGATTTGGATTAATTCCCAAGAATGACCTAATAGGAATACTCTGTACTCATGGTCACCCTGATCATGCTGGCGGTGCCGGTCGTCTACGAAAATCAACTGATGCTCCAATCTTGATTCATAGAGAAGATGCTGAGTTATTGAGAAACCCCTCTTCATTCCTGAATGAGCGTCTTCTAATGGATAGAGCTCAACGACTATCGATGAAATTGGACAAGAGTCCACTTCGGGTTAATTACAGAGGTATTGAACCCAATCGTCTTCTTTCTCACGGTCAGCAGATTGAGATTGGCAACTTATCACTTCGAGTAATTCATACAGGTGGCCACTCTGCCGGCCACTGCGTCTTTTATGAACCGTCACAGAAGATCCTATTCTCAGGTGATGAAGTTAATAATTTCCCAAATGACCCTCGTAAATTCTATGTGGATCTTAGTGGGAGTATTGTGGCAAAATTAGCAGCTTTGGATTCCTTATCAAAATTAGGAATAGATTATCTTTTACCAGCTCATGATGTTCCTGCAATGTTTGGGGATATCCGGTTACAATTTGAAGGAGTCCGAGATGGCATAATCCATCTTCAGGACACCATTCTCTCACATCTTGAAGCAAGAGGAGAGGCTGACATTGAGCAAATTGAGTTTGATATACATCAGTCTCGGAGTGTCCCAATTCCCACGACTCTGGACGCACTTCTTGCCACGACGATTCTGGTCACACTTGAGGGACTTGCTGAAGCTGGACTAGTTAAAGACCTAGGGAAGGGAATC
>CAZMBV010000068.1:0-12740 GCA_964564335.1 uncultured archaeon | reverse complement strand
TCTTCAAATTTCTAGCTAGTTTGTCAACATAATCTACGATTTAACTCTTCTTTCTTTCCTTCTTGAGTTTGTCGAACTAAACTTTCCAGTAGTAATAGATGAGTTCCTATGAAACAAAACCGATGTCAGAACATTCAGAGGGCTTGATGGATGCGACTAGCTAAGAACCAACTGATATCACCCAGTTGTTCATGAGGTAGATAGTATATGGAATTCTTGTCATAAAGCAATCTCACGCTTACAGGGAATTCTTCATCAGCATCTTCGAATATGAGTAAAACTTTCACCATTGGTAGGAATGAGACCTCAAAACCTGCATCTCCAAAATCAACCCGTTTTGCTCCAAGGCGTTCCAGAGCAGAGAATAGCTTCTCCCTATGTTCCTCATATATTTCAGTGAGCTTTTCAATATCTTCTTCATCATAGGAATATCTGCAAGCCCAAGAACCGCTGAGAGAATTAAATTTCACCCACTCCCCGGCTATCCCTTCATCTTTAGATTTGCTATGATAATAAAGATGAGGAATAATTCGACTGGTATGAAACTTTTTGTCTGCAAAGATATCATAGGTTTCACCAGTTTCGAAATCTACTCTAAGACCCAGCATGTCAACATATTTGTCACCGATGCCGAATCTATTTCTAAGCGATCGAATATCTTCTCCAAAGTTTTCCCAGCTCCACCAAGCAGAACTCGTTGAAACATTCTCAGCATTGAATCGTGCAGCAAGTTCGCGAGAGAGACTTGACCAGTACTCAAGTATATCATCAGCCATTGTAATCAACTCATTTTTCTTCATGTGAAAATTTGCATGTATCAAGACCAATTGCATCACAGACAGCCTGCCTTGCAGTATACCCAGCAAGGTGAAGCAATGCATCTCCATACTCTCTGTCTTTCGCCATTGATGCAGTACAAGGATACGTGTGGTGTGCCTTCGAAACCTCATCGAACAAAGCATCAGTATCTTTTATTGACTTGCCCCGTATCTTTTGACTTACATACCATGTACACCCACAGGGAGCGCTTCTAAGAGGACCAATCTCTTGAATGATTTCACCATTCATGTCGACGTAATGAATTGGTTTACCTAAGCGATATGTTTCAATGAACTGGTCTATCAGTTTCCCCGCCCCAGGCTCAAGAGTGCAGAATGGTTTAGGAAAAGCGTTTTCAATACCAATGTTATCAAGTGTTTCCTTAACTTGAGTTCTCAGACCAGGAGGTACCCACGTTGGGTCCTCAATAGGGACTATCACTGCCTTTGCACCAGTAACTTCTACCATTACATCCACGGAAGATAGAATATCATGATGGATTGCAACGATAAGAAGAAGGTCACAGCTGGTGAGATTCAGTTCTTCTATGAATTTTTCAGGGTCTTCAATCATGGTCGGTGATGGAGGATCTGTAGGATGAATACCAACTATATCTCCCACATGTGAACCGTAGCTGGTTCTGCACTCTGAACAAACGGGTTCACACCCTTCACAGAAAGTCTTGAAGTTGATGAGGTTTCCTATGACCCGCTCAGCAAATACATCCCCGTATATAGCTGCAATCCTCAAGAATATCACCTTTAGAATATCGTACGATGCCCGTTGAGCTAAAAAAGGGTAATGATTGCGGCGCGATGAGAAAATCGTGATAGCAGAAACATAATATATCTCAGAAATCATTCCAATACTTGGATGTCTTTGATATGGCACTAGGTGATTTCTTATTCCCAAACGCAGAACTGAAGCTTATCATAGCACGATCCTTTGAAGCGGATGTACAGTCTGTAAAGGATATTCTCTCGAAGGAGTTCGTTGAAGCAGCTGCGCGAGTACGATTAAGCAAAGGAGATCTACAGAGATTGGGACTAAAGGATGGGGGACATGTTAGTATCAAATCAAAAGCTGGAAATATTGTACTCTCTGCATATGTAGATGAAAAAGTGCCTGAGAACACCGCAGTCATTCCATATGGACCTTGGGCTCTTGCGCTTGTTCAAGTTCCAAAGGATGATACTCCACCACAAATGCATGGAATATCAGTAACTGTTACACGAAGTGACGATGAAGTCACTCCTCTTGAGAAGCTTCTTGAGAGTTCCTGATTTTTTCAACGACTTTGTCGACCCTTCCACGTTCAAATTGAAGATGTAGCCTAGGATTCTTCTTTAGTAAATCTTTGACCATTTGAGCTGACATCATTGCACGCTTACGTTCACCATCCTCAGATTCCCAGCTTTTTTGGGTCGAAGTCTTGACTTGTAGTCGTTGGATGGGTTTAACTGATATAGCTCTCTCGAAGAGCTCACTTGGAGGAGGATCTTTACCTATTACTGCATCAAAGAAGAGCTTACGTGCACGCTCCCACTCTCTTTGACATTCTAGCTCATCCAGCAAGTATCCTTCTCTTTGAACCTCAAGTACATCATAGGGACAAGAATGTTCGCAGGCACCGCAATACACGCAATGATCGAGTATTGCAATCTTATCCTTAGTGCCAGTGGGATATATCGCATCGACTGGACAGATGTTGAAGCAGTTATTGCATCCTGTTGGGTCACACTTCTCAAGCTTGACTATCTTGACTTCTCCAGTGAATGGTTTCTCTACCTCCAATGCCTCGTAAGGACACACAATTGCACATAATCCACACTTTACACAGGTCTCATCATTATGAGTGAGTTTGCCTGTTATGGTGGGTTGTTTTATCTCACGAGCACTAGACTTGGTACATTTGACCTCAATTGCATCATCGGGACATATGTCCTGACATAGACCACAATAATCACAGTAGTCTTCATCCACCCTTATCCCGATAGCGGGTCTGAAATCGGGAGGTTTTACTTCATCAGACCAGAAAATTTTGATTGCTTCAGGACACAATAATTCACACAATCCACAGTAGGAACACTTGTCTTCATCTATCTTGATAGTACCCTCAGCGGACTCCTCGCCTTTATAGGTCACAAGGGATTTCTTATGATCAACCTTGACTTCCACTTCGAGAGAGTCAGTAGGACACACCTTGGCGCAGAGTAAACATGGAGCGCATTTTTCCTCGTCAATCTTGTGTTTTCCTGAAATTCTAGCAAACTCATTGACAGCACCATCACCTTCATACTTCGCGTCAAATGCACCGTAAATACATGAGGAATCACAAAGACCGCAAAATGTACAGGCATCAGGATCTACATTGACAAGCGGAGCACCTTCAATACGACCAGAGGCGGTCTCTTGCACTGGACCAAGTGTGATTGCATCCCATGGACATGGGAGACAGAGACTACATCCAACGCACTTCGAAATGTCATAGTCTAATGTTCTGTTGAGAAGTGATGTCTTCCAGGTGAGCCGAATCTTCCCATCAACAACATCCATAGAAATTACTGGTTTTTCACCAATCAAGACGCCAGGTTTATCCAAACAATCACCTCCCAGTCACTTCCTCAGTCCTCTTTTTCTTCACCAAGTTGCGAGGCGATTCCTTGCCAAGTGGTCCTCGTTTCACGATGTCATTCACAAAGCGGTTTATCTGCTCTGCAAAACTATCTGCTTCTGAAGCTGATGCGCTTCCAAAATACAACCTATCGCTGTCTATGCCTGCAATCTCAAGTATTTCCCGCATTTTCTCAGTTCTATCCATTGCATAGCGAGCGCCGGATCTATAATGGCAATCTTGAACATGACAACCCATTACCGCAACACCATCTGCACCTTCTGCAAATGCAGTAAGTAATGTGTCAGCATTAAGTCGACCAGTGCAGGGGACTTGTATGGGAATCATATTAGGAGGATATTTCATGCGAGAAGTTCCTGCTCTATCAGCTGCGCTGTAAGCACACCATCTACAGAGATACCCTACGATGGCAGGTTTCAATGGATTGAACTCGATTGCTGCTTTCGTTGCATTCTCTAGTTGTTCATTCGACATGCACGGTAAATCTAAAGCACCAGATGGACATGCAGCTACACAAGCACCACATCCCCTACATGCAGCCATATCAATTTCGGGATAATTGTATTCATTAAACTTGATTGCTTTAGGTGTACAAGTTTCTTCACATAATCTGCAGTTGATACAGAGGTCCACATCAAAAGTAGGCACACATGCTTCACTGATGATATCGCCTGCTGTGAAGAGAGTTTTCACCTTTGATGCAGCCAATCCTGAATGCGCTACAGTATCTGCGATATCTTTCGGACCTTGAGAGACCCCAGCTAAGAATACTCCTTTTGAATGAGTGGAGCTTGGACTGAGTTTGGGATGTAGCTCCAAAAAGAACCCATTCTCATCTAATGGCGTCTTGAACATACGTGAGAGTTCAACATTACTGGGTTCAGCATCCATTCCAATCATTAGGACAACCAAATCCGTGTCAAACTCAAGCATCCTTCTTACTAGTGTGTCCTCAGCTCTGATGGAAATGGTATCTGAAATAGGATCATGGACTACTTCTCCAACTGCGCCTCGAACAAAATTAATCTTGTATTCTTCACCCGCTCGGACATATAGCTCTTCTTGACCCTTACCAAACGTACGCATGTCAGTATAGAACATATACACATTACATGTGGGTAGTTGTTGTTTGACCTGGATTGCTTCTTTTATTGCTGCAGTACAACATACTCGACTACAATATGGCCGGTTAAATCTATGAGAGCGGCTTCCAACACATGATACGAAGACAATGTTTCGAGGAGGTTTCCCAGTCGATGGTCGTACTAATTTCCCACCACTTGGTCCCTCAGGATTAATGAGCCGTTCGAGTTCAAGTGATGTGATGACATCAGGATTCTGGCCATAACCAAATTCCTCCACAATCGTCGGATCAAAGGGTTCAAACCCTGTGGCAAGTATAACTGCGCCTACCTCGATTACTTCAGTCTGTTCAACTTCATCATATCGGAGTGATTTTGGTTCGCATACTCCAGAACAGGACTGACATCCAATACAATTCGCAGAATCTATGTAAGGAGCAATTGGCACAGCATCAACCGAAGGACGCACCATAGCTTTGCGTTTTCCAAGACCACTGTTGTATTCATCAACCACCTCCACAGGGCACACCTCAAGACAACGGTTGCATCCCGTGCAGGATTCAATATCTACATACCTTGGTTTCTTCTTCACTCTGACTCTATATCTGCCCACATTGCCCCTGACTTCAGCCACTTCAGCAAGAGTAATGATTCTAATATTGGGATGGCGGGTCAACCTTGTCATCATTGGACCAAGAATACATATACTGCAGTCAAATGTAGGAAAGAGCTTATCCCATTTTGCCATATGGCCGCCCAGAAACCCTTCTCGCTCGACGATTACTGTTTCTATCCCTGAGTCAGCAAGCTCAAGAGCGCTCGTTATTCCTGCAACTCCACCACCAATAACCATTACACGTTTTACGATTGGAAATTCACGGGTGGGTATCGGATTCGAATCTCGAATCTGAGCAATTCCAGTATCAATTATTGCTGCAGCTTTTTTCGTAGCTACTTCAGGATCATCATAGTGAACCCAACTACACTGCTCACGTATGTTTGCCATGTGCATGTGACCAGGGTCAATTCCAGCTTCTCTCATGGCATCTGAGAATAATTCTCTGTGAAGATGAGGAGAACATCCAGCTATAACAACTCGTTTTGCTTTACTCTTTTTGATTTTATCAATGAGATCAGATACACCTTGTTCAGAACAGAGATGATCATCCACATCAACAAGAGGAATACCTTCAGACTCATACTTCTTCCTTAGAGAGTCTATGTCTATAGTATCAGCAATATTTGAACCGCAATTACATAGAAATACAGCTAGCTTATCCTTCTCTGTTTCCTGTTTCGATGGTTTTTTACTGCGGCTCACGAGTTACACCATATTAGTTAATGTGTCATATGGAAAGTTTAACATGGTAAGACCAATTTTATCACGGATAATCCTTTTGGAATATACAGTAACAAATCAAGATAACGTCAAAGAAACATATGTTCATCTATTACGGAGATAAGACAGTGAAACTCAATCCAATGGAACTCTACAACTTGCTTCCAAAGACAAACTGCCGGCTTTGTGAACCTAAGACTTGTATGGCATTCGCTACAAAACTTACTTTGGGAGACATTTCACCTGAGGACTGTCCTCCACTACTTGAAGCAGGTTTCGAGAAGAATCTGCAGAAGCTCAGGGAGATGGTTGCTCCAATGCTTTCTGCAGAGGCGACGGGAATCAAACTCGATGAAACCAAATGTACAGGTTGCAACAACTGTGTTGTAGTATGCCCAGTGGATGTAGCTGCAGAACCTTCTACAAGTGAAGGTAAGGCAGCAATGAGTAAAGATACCGTCTTCAGAGTTGAGAATGGCATATCCAAGATAATCAATCTGGAAAAATGTCGAAGGTTCCCTCCAGACAGATTGAATTGTCGCGTGTGTGAGCAATACTGTTGCACTGATGCAATCGAAATCTGGTAGGTGTTTCTAAATGGAAGATATTGTTTGTAATGGATGTTCATTACTCTGCGATGATGTATCAGCTGAGGTGTCAGGTAAGACTGTCAATTCGCTTGGTCTTTGTAAGTTGGGGCATGCTCATTTAGAAGCAGCTGTCAAACACAAGATTGGTTCAAAAGATAAGGATCTTGAAAAGGCTGCAGAGATCCTAGCAAGTTCTGAGAGATTACTCCTCTATGGGTGGGCTCACGCAACAAACGAAGCGATTGAGGAAGGATTGAAGCTAGCATCCACACTAAAGGGTCATTTTGCCTCAAGCGTGCAAATGGGTTCAATGAAAGCAATGTCACATAGTATTCATTCTAAAGGTCTCGACATAGACCTAGACTATGTCAGGAATAATGGTGAGTTCATCATTTACTGGGGTGCAGACCCATCCGAAAGTCTGCATCGACATCCTAGTCGATTTGCAGTTCTACCGCGAGGAGAGAAGATACCAGAAGGTATTGAAAGTCGTACAATTGGTGTTGTTGACGTTCGTCCGACTGAAACTATGAAGATGGCGAATCATCGTCTCATTTTACCTGCTGGTTCAGATGCAAAACTTCTGGACTTAATTAATTCAGAAATAGAAGGAAAATCATCAATCAAAGAAAAAGTTCTGGGTATTCCTGGAAGTGAACTTGTAGGTTTTGTCAGAGGTTTTCAGAAATCTGATTGCACTGTCATTTTCTACGGAAGTGGAATAATCAATTCAGGAAATCAGGAAGCAATCCTCTCGGGTATCGAAAACCTTGTGGAAGTTCTTAGAAGCACTGGAAAGGAAGCCTACGCACTACCAATGTTTGTTCAACCGAACACAATGGGAGTAATCAATGCTTCAACCAAAGGAAAACACCAAGCTACGTCATTTGAAAGATTGACATCAGGAGAGTTCGATACAATCCTGGTTGTCAGTGACGATGCATTGGCAAATCTGCCCGGTCCTGTTGCTAAAGCTCTTGCAAAGACACAGATTGTCTATGTTGGACCTCCTGGAGGTCTCACGGACAAGCGAGCAGTAGTCTCAATCCACACGATGGACACAATAATTGCAGGTACTGGAACTATGACAAGAGTGGATATGAAGGATATCCAATTTAAGAAATGGGCTGCAACTAAAGACAATGACACAATTGTTGACGTTCTGCAAAAATTGAAAGAACACGTCAGTAAGAAAAAGCCATAACATGGAGAATATGAATATGAAAATCGCGGTCGCTGGAAAAGGAGGCGTTGGGAAGACTACCATCGCAGGAACACTAGCAAGATTACTAGGGAGAGATGGCCTCAGTATTCTCGCAGTTGATGCTGATCCAAGCTACACTCTATGGTCAGCATTGGGTATCCCATCAGAAGTGGCAAAGCAGATTGTGCCACTAACCGAGAATAAAGCCCTCGTAGAAGAACGACTGCAAGTTGAAGGTGCCGGATCATATAAGGGATTTTTCAAACTCAATCCCCGTGTTGATGATCTTGCAGAAAAATTTGCTATTTCAGGACCAGACAATGTAACTCTTCTAGTTGCAGGGACTGTCGAAATCGGCGGCTCTGGATGTATGTGTCCATCAGCGACTCTACTCAAGTCACTTATGAGACATCTCATCCTTGGGACAGATGAAGCCTTTGTCATGGATATGGATGCAGGTATCGAGAATCTAGGACGTGGCACAACAAGGGGGATGGATGCTCTAGTGGTAGTTGCAGAGCCGGGCCGTCGATCTTTGGATATTCTTGGAAAAATCAGAACATTGGCTCAGGATATAGATGTGGGACGTGTCTTTGCCGTAGGAAATAAAGTTGCCACTCCTGAAGATGAGGCTATGATTCGGGAATGGGTTGAGAAAGAAGGCATTCCACTATTAGGAATTGTTCCGCTTGATGAAAATATAAAACAAGCAGACAGGAAGGGAGTGGCACCTATTGATTTAAATCCAAATTCCCCAGGGATGCTTGCCATTGCAGAGATAAAGGAGAGGTTGGTTGAAGAAACTAGTAACTAATTTGTTATTGATTCCAACAGGTTTCTAATAGAATCAAACGATACTTAATTACTTTCATATTCAAACATCTTAACGCCGTTAACGTTTATTTCCGTAAGTATGCACAATCTAGTGTGTGTGATTCACAACCTTATTATGGCACAATGTGTTGAGCTAGGTACCACGCACAGGAACTGAACACGTTATGAAGAAGAATGCTTACTTCAAGGCGGACGAAGCAGACACTGGACTTGGCAAGTTCAAAGGATTGGAGGTTCGCATCGGAACAATAGTTGATGATGAGTGGGACGAACCGATGGGTCCTACACCAATGCCAAATCCAACTGATCTCCGCGCATGGGATCATAAGTTACTCAATCGATATCATCCTTCATACATGCCTTATTGTCAGGTTTGTTGTCTCTGTACATTTGGCAAGTGTGATTTATCTGGTGACAAGAGAGGAGCTTGTGGAATTGATATAAAAGCACAGCAAGCAAGAATTGTGCTAGCAGCAGCCAATATAGGCTGTTCAGCCCATCTTGCACATGCGCGACACTTGGTCGACCATCTGGTTGAGGAGTTTGGACCGCGCACGAAGCTTATTCAGGGACCAGGTATTGACATACATGCTCCAGTTTCTCGTTTAGTCACGGGTATGCGGCCAAGAACTCTGGAAGATGCTAGCATTATTGTTGGCTACTGTGAAACTCAACTAGCTCATACACTCTCGGCCACACATACGGGTCAAGAAGGAAGCTGGTTGGATTTTGAGAGCAAGGTTCTCCATGCTGGGATGATAGACCAAGTTGGAATGGAGATTGCAGACCTTGCACAAATTTCAACTCTCGGTTTTCCAAAAGCAGACCCTGAAGCGCCCCTTGTCCAGTCAGGAATAGGTATGATGGATACGAATAAGGCCATTATCTTGACTATTGGTCACAATATTGTGCCAGCTGCAGCAATTACTGATTATATCACCGAAAAGAACATTGGTAGTCAGGTAGAGGTCGGAGGGATGTGTTGCACAGCTTGGGATATTACACGAAGAGATCCTAGTGCAAAAGTAATTGGGCCCATCTCTTGGCAGCTTAGATACATAAGAAGTGGAAAGGCAGATGTCGTTGTAGTCGACGAACAGTGTGTCCAAGTTAATGCTGTCAACGAGGCTAAGAAAGTCAAGGCACCAATCATCTCAACAAGTGATAAAGCCGTGATGGGACTACCCGATAGATCTGATGATCCAATCGACTCGATTGTCGAGGAACTTGTTTCAGGTAAGATAGATGGTGCATTCATTCATGACCATCACAAAGTTGGAGAAGTTGCTGTAAAGGTAGCTCTTGCCGTCAAACCAAAGAGAAGGAAGATGAAATTCTTCCCATCAAAAGCTAAGATTAAGAAGATGGCAGAAGACTGTAAGAAATGCAGTGAATGCATCAGAGCATGTCCAAATGATCAACCAGTAATGGAAGCAGTACTTGCAGCTCAGGTTGGAAATTTTGAACTACTTCGAGAAGTCTATAAAAACTGTATAGGTTGTGCACGTTGTGAGTCTGCATGTCCTAATGACTATGACCTTCATAGTTGGATGGTAGTTGCTGCTCAATCCGATTGCGAAGAAGAAAAATACATGGTGCGGACTGGTAGAGGAGCAATCCAAGACATCGAAATTAGAAATGTCGGTCAACCAATTGTTTTTGGTGAGATACCAGGAGTGATTGCACACGTTGGTTGCGCTAATTACCCTCAAGGGGGTAAAGATGTTCATGATATGGCAGAAGAGTTTGCTAAACGACGTTATATCGTTGTGACTTCGGGATGTGCAGCAATTTCAATGGGCCATGTAAAAGATGAGAATGGTCAGTCAATCTACGAAAGACGCAGTGGTGAGTTCGATGCAGGAGGAGTTCTTAATGTAGGCTCATGCGTTTCGAATCCACATATTGCAGGAGCAGCGATAAAAATCGCAGCAATCTTCGCTAAAAGGAACCTTCGTGGAAATTACGCAGAGATAGCAGATTACATCCACAATCGTGTGGGTGCAGTGGGTGTCTCTTGGGGTGCTATGTCTCAGAAAGCCGCATCAATTGCCGCAGGCTTTTGGAGACTCGGTGTTCCTGTGATTGTGGGGCCACATGGTTCGAAATACCGAAGAATGCTGCTTGGCAAAGCTGAGGAGGAGAGAGCTTGGACAGTCTATGATGCACGTACTGGAGACCGCGTATTAACAGCACCGGCTCCTGAGCATCTATTCTATGCAGCAGAAACCGTTGCAGAAGCAAATGTGTTGACCGCAAAACTTGTCATTCGTCCAAATGATACTGGAAAGGGACGGTCAATCAAACTGAGCCATTATATCGACATCCATGAAAAATACTACGGGTATTTCCCAGATGATGTCTGGAGATACATCAGACGTGACACAGATATTCCGATCACTCTGAAGGAAAAGATTCTAGCTCAGATGAAGGAGAACAAGTGGAAAGAACGTCGGATTATCGACCCAACGCTCCTGAAGGAGCAAATCATGGGAGGTGGAACATAGTGGTGATGCGTCCAGTACCCTGGCAAACAGGAGAAATTTGCGGACCTGAGAGTGCGAAATCTCTGACAAAGGCTGCAGTACTCAAGAGAGACATCACGAAGGCCAAGAAGCCATTGTTGGTTGTGGGTTCTGAAGCTGTGACAATAAAACACGGAAAAGGCGATATGGTCGACTATGCAATCGCTCTTTCAAAGGCGATGAAGATGCCTGTCATTGCTACTGGAGGTGCAATCAAAACATTCTTGGAGAAGGGCTTTGAGGGTGCCAAGTCAATGGGAGCAATGGAAGTGGCATTTAGGTTGCAAGATGCGGACTGGCTGGGGCCATCTGGGAAAGGACCATACGATATGATTATGATCTATGGAATCCCATATTACATGGAGTGGACTCTGCTGTCCGCAGTGATGAACTTTGGGACCCATTTAACAGCAATCGCATTGGACCGCCATTTTCAGCCGCATGCAAAATGGTCATTCCCGAACATGAAAGAGAAACAGTATCATGTTATTCTTGATGAACTACTAGAACTAGTAGGAGGAGGCAAGTAAATTGTCATTCGAAGATATTCCTGTAGATATAGGCGTTGTATATGAAGGTGAACGAGTTCGCAGCAAAGATATGTTCGTCGAACTCGGTGGACCAAAGATGGAGAAGAAATTCGAACTCGCAATAGCCCGCGATATGGGTGACATTGATGATGAAAAAATCGAAATAATTGGTCCAGACCTTAAAGATATGGAGGAAGGAAGTTACCATCCTCTTGGAATCGTGATTGAAGTAGCAGGTAAAGACATTGAAACAGATCTCGAAGGAGTAATTGAGAGACGTCTTCACGAATACGTCAACTTCGTAGAGGGATTGATGCATCTTAACCAACGCTATGACATCTGGATGAGACTCAGCAAGAAGTCATTTCAGAAAGGCTTCAACTCGCTCGAGTATCTCGGCAAAGTTCTGATACGACTCTACAAGAGTGAGATGAATATCATTGAAAAAATCCAGGTGACATTCATCACTGACCCTAAAATTGTTGATGAACGCTATGATGATGCAATAAACCGATACAATCAACGAGACGAACGTGCACGAGGACTAAGCGACGGAGAAGTTGATACATTCTACGGATGTTCACTCTGTCAATCATTCGCTCCAACCCATGTTTGTACGATCACTCCGCAAAGATATGCAAACTGCGGTGCTATCAGTTGGTTCGATGGAAGAGCAGCTGCTCGAGTTGATCCAAAGGGTCCGCTATATGCGATTCCTAAGGGCGATACAATTGATGAGTTCCGAGGTGAATATACCGGAGTCAATCAAGCATATACTGAAAAATCGCTTGGAAAAGTGAATTCGGTTGCACTCTATAGCGCTTTTGAGAAACCACACACAAGCTGTGGTTGCTTCGAAGCGATTGCCTTCGTAATTCCTGAAGTTGATGGGCTAGGAATAGTTCATAGAGATTTCAAAGGAGATACCGTCAATGGATTACCATTTTCTAGTCTTGCAGACTCAACAGCAGGTGGTCGTCAAGTTCCGGGTTTCCATGGGTTATCAATCGAATATATGCGGTCACCAAAATTCCTCCAAGTAGATGGAGGGTGGGATAGAATTGTTTGGCTCCCCGAGGCAATCAAGGAACGAGTAGCAGAATTCATTCCAGAAGAAGTGAGAGATAAAATACCAACCGAAACTGATGCGATGACAATTGGAGACCTCAAGACGGTTCTCAA
>CAZMBV010000067.1:0-12958 GCA_964564335.1 uncultured archaeon | reverse complement strand
AAAGAAAGAAAATGATAACAGAAAGAATCGAGCCAATAATTGGAAACATCGAAACTTCCGAAACAGGCCGCGAAGTGGATCCGTTTACTGATCCAGAGGTTGTCAGATTGACTGCATGCAATCTAGAGATGGCAGTCAGGAACCTCATGACCGCAAACGCCCCACCTGAGTGCCTAGTAATCACAGCAGACATTTGCACACATAAACTCATGGCTATTCCCACAGCAGATGGGGAGGTCAAAGTGCTTGTGTTTGAGTAATGATTGTTCGGACGTTCGAGGAATAAGATCACTACTTCGGGGGATTAGTTCTCTCGATGAGTGAGAAGTAGATGAAATTAGAAAAGGTGACTATATAGCTTCGGACAATAAAGAAACTTGACCAATTGTAATGCCCGGAATGTGGTAGCAATAGGCATTCAAATCTGAGCTGTCCGGAGAAAGAGTAAAAATGAAAGTGGTTCACAAGGATGATGCGCGGAGTGACAATATTTTGGATAACGACGCTGCAGATGGAGAGATTGATAGACTCTTCAATTCCGAAGAGATGGACCACATAGAACAAGAAGAGGTTCAAGATCAGAATATCGGAATTCGAGCCTCTCTAAAAGCTGTTTTTGAATGGAAAAATTACAGGGTATATCTAGCCACTGCATGGATTTTCAATGGCTTTACATACCTGGGAAGTTTCTTCAACCTCTATCTTTGGAGCATACTACCAAGTATAGTGTTCATTGGTGCAATAGGAACCATTACATCAGCCATTGGAACAATTGCACGTTTCTTCGGAGGTTACGTCGGTGACACTGTCAACCGCAAGACCTTAGCTGTTGTATCGATGCTTATAATTTCTATATACTACATGATGATAGGATTATTCACAGATCCCTCACTTATTGTTACAGCATTGATAATCTATGTTTCAGCTGAGATTACAAAGAGCGGTTCAACTGCGTACATAATGGATAATATCCCTCGAGAGCATAGTGGATTAGCCCTCTCGTTGTTCACTGCTGGAAGAACTCTATCTATAATCACTCTAGCAGTTTTTGGGATTCTGTTTCCATTCTTTAAGTGGGAAGTATATAGACAACTTCACCTAGTAGGTGCAATCCTACTTCTTGTAACCACTATCATTAGAGCAAAGTATTTGGATTCAAGTCCACAAGAAAGACGAGCAAAAGACTCAAAGATATGGAAATCGTTTATTGAGGATAACAGGCGTGCATTAGGAATTGTAATCGCAATGATTCCAGGGATGATTATCGTCTGTATTTTTGATGGAATTAGTGACTCTTTCTTCAACCTTGGTGCTTTGATTTACATGTATGATGAGTTACTCATAGACGTGCCATCAATGGTGATTATGTTCATTGCGACAATCATAATTCAAGTTCCGTTGATATTGAAAGTAGGTAGGCTAACAGACAGAAAAGGTGTGAAGTCAACTGCTTTGATGGTTTACTCGGTAATGCCTCTCTCTGCGGCACTCTTGATTGTTGCATACTGGTTTCCTGACTGGATTGTAATTGTGACATACTGGATTCCGGGCCTAGAGGCATCATCATTTACTTCAATTCCCGCACTTGGTGTTATCTTCAGAACCTCATTTCTAGCTGTTGTTTTGAAATATGTAAACGACATATTGTGGTATACTATTGTTCTCGTCCTCATCAGGAAGAGATTACCGAGTAAGGATACTTCGAAGATTCTCAGTATGTTCTGGTTTATTGTTTGGATGTCGTCATCCTTGGGACCATATATCGGTGGATTAGTCTCAGAGGCAACGAATATCATGGCACTCTTTGTCATGGTGTTTATTCTGAATATAATCATCCTTGCATCAATAGCTCGGTATGATCTGACTACAAAAGGGCAAAATAATCAGGAAGTCCCATTCGCAGAATAATATGATACTAGGTTTGAAGTAGTGAAGAAGAAATATCTGAATAGGTGCCAGCAATGAGTGATGAAGGAAAGAGGGCGATTGAAGTTCTACGGAAGTTAGCCAAAGCATATCCAGATGCACCTTGCACATATCTGAATTATAACAACCCATTTGAGATCACAATTGCAACAATACTTTCAGCCCGTGCAACGGATGCAGGCGTAAACAAAGTAACTCCAAAGCTATTTGCTAAGTATCCTACCCCCAAGAAACTAGCAGAGGCAGACACTGATGAAGTAGCCACAATCATTAGATCAACAGGGGCATACAATAAAAAAACAGAGTACATCACAAAAACGGCTAGAATGATACTGGAAGATTTTGGAGGAGAAGTGCCTAAGACTATTGAAGAACTTGTTAGATTTCCGGGTGTGAGCCGGAAGACAGCTAATGTTGTTTTGCAGGTCGCATTTGATATTGCAGAAGGTGTCGTAATGGACACCCACATCATGAGAGTCAGTCTTAAACTTGGATTTACAGAATATGAGAAGAAACCTGAAAAGACTGAGAAAGACATCATGCAGTTGATTCCAAAAGATAAATGGATTAGCTATGCACGTCTCATTGGAACTCATGGAAGAAGGACGTGCAAGTCCCGAAACCCAATGTGTTCGACCTGTGCCGTAAACAATCTGTGTCCATCTTCTGAGTATGAGAACTAAATTTCAGCGGAAGACGTTAAAAGTAGGTAACTTTGACTCAGAGTCAGATGTTGTGATATCGATGAGAATTGGTATGCTGAGCAAGTTTAGTGCTCCAGATGGACTCTGTATTAGAACAGGTGCCGTTCTCAAAGGATTAGCTAACAACAACAACGAAGTGCATGCACTTACTCAATCGAAATTTGTTGAAGATCTTCCCGAGGAGAGAATTCACAGGTTCAGGCGGTCCAACTGAATCCCCATTTCTCAATCGATACACTCTCAGCACCGAAGACTATTGCAAAAATCTCCCAAAAACACAATCTTGAGGTTCGTTACATTCAGATGAACTCAGGAAGTATTGAGTTCGTGCTACCATATTTCAAAAAATCAATTCCTCCACTTGTAGTAACATAACATCTAGCATACACTGCATGCGGCTCAATATATTCAACACTATTTGGAATCGCGTGGAAAGCATCACTTTTTGCAAGCAGAAAGTATGATGAAGTCATCTTGGTAGCACCAGATAGTGTATCTTCTGTTGTCAGTGGCATGAGAGTACTTGCTGAGGATGAGAAGAGGCGAAAAGCAATGGGTCTTCGTTGTCGAAAGAAGATAGAGAAAGAATACTCATGGTATAATCAGATAGGTTTCATCGAAGATGTATATAGAAGGGCCATAGAGAGAGCAAATTGAATATGCTAGTTCGATTAAGGAAACAACTTATCAATAAACGCATCTTGGCATGTATCGCACTCATTAGTATAGGTGAGAAGAGTCAATGTTGCATATCAAATTTATCAGAGAAAATGTCGACCTAGTTCGAAAGAATCTCGAATGGCGAAGAGACAAAGCCAAACTAAAGGAATTTGATTATCTGTTGGAGCTCGACGAGAGAGTCAGAAATCTAATGAAAGAGATTCAGGACCTTAGAACACAACGCAACAGTCTCTCACGGGAAGTTGGAAAATTAAAGAAAGAAGGATCAGATGCTTCTGAGGTCATGAAACAAGCTGAGAAAGTCAATAAGAGAATTGCAGAAGTAGAGATTGAAACTGGAAATCTTGAGGTGGAGTTAAAGAGAATTCAGATGAGCATTCCCAATATCCTTCATGAAACTGTACCTTATGGAGCAGATGAAGAAGATAATGAGGTTGTGAAAGAATGGGGCGGAAAACCAGAGTTCAAATTCGAAGTAGCGAGTCATGTAGATTTACTTGAAACACTAGATATAGGTGATATTCCAAATGCAGCAAAAATTGCTGGCTCAAGATTCTACTATCTGAAGAACGAATTAGTCATGCTAGATATTGCTATGCAACAGATGGCACTTGGGATGCTGATTAAGAAAGGATATACTCCAATCTATCCCCCATTCATGATGCGACGTGAACCATACGAAGGTGTCACTGATCTTGCAGACTTCGAAGATGTGATGTATAAGATTGAGGGGGAGGACCTCTATCTCATTGCAACTTCAGAACACCCAATGGTTGCGATGCATATGAATGACATTTTCGAACCAGCGGACCTGCCTATAAAATTCGCTGGAGTCAGTACATGTTTCAGGAAAGAAGCAGGGTCTCATGGAAAAGATACCAAGGGCATCTTTCGAGTTCACCAATTCAGCAAGGTTGAGCAATTTGTATTCAGTCTTCCTGAGGAATCATGGAATATTCATGAAGAATTAATCAAGAACGAGGAGGAATATATTCAGGCTCTGAAATTACCATACAGGATTGTGAATGTCTGTACTGGTGATATTGGCATAGTTGCCGCTAAGAAGTACGACCTAGAATTATGGATGCCAGGACAACAGAAGTATCGAGAGGGCGGATCCTGCAGTAACTGTACTTCATATCAAGCAACACGCTTGAACATCAAATATAGAATCAAGAAAGGTGGGACTGAGAAAGACTATCTTCATACTCTGAATAGTACTATGGTAGCAAACCCGAGAACCATTGTTGCGATTCTGGAGGTTTATCAGCAGGAAGATGGGAGTGTCAAGATCCCACAAGCTCTACACAAGTACTTACCCTCAGGTATGAAAGAAATAGTACCAAAGAAATAGACAGAATAATTACAAGCCGCCTTCAAGGCTCATCTTGATTGCCGCATCGATTGATCTCTGAAGAGCTTCTGGAAGACCGGGTACTTTTAGTTTAACAAACCCACGAATGATGAGAGATGTGGCCTCTTCCTCGGTTAGTCCTCGGCTCATCAGATAGCTCAATTGCTCAGCTCCAACTTTCCCGACAGTTGCTTCATGACTGAGTTCAGCGCCTTCAGCACGAGCTAAAAGCATTGGAACAGCTCGAATGACAGCTGAATCACTGATCAGGAGACCATCACATTCCAATCGTGCTTTTGTCTGTCCTGAGAGACCTACAAGGTCTCCTCTAGCAATAATTTCTGATGAATCTGTAGCAATGGATCTTGAGATTACTTTTCCATTAGTCCTCGGGGCTTCAAGACTTAGGAGACCTCCGATGTCATATTTTGATTTCTTGGTACCATATACAATTGAGTAAAGGTCAGATTTTGCACCGGAACCAACTAACCTAACTTTAGGAAAGGTCTGAATTGATTTGAGTGGACTAAGAAGCGCATAACTGGATATGTATGTGCCATTCTCTTCAACAATTGCAGCAGAGCGTGGGCGGACATCTGTCTTCTCACTCCATCTATGAACCATTGTGAAAGAGAGTTGTGCATTCTTCTTGACATAGAACTCTGAAACCCCCAAGTGTAGAGATTGTTCAACCTCAGAGGGTGTTGCACATCCATTGATAATATGCAATTCAGACCCCTCTTCAGCAATTATGATATTGTGAACATTCTGTACAGATTGATTCTTTTTCATAATCAGACAACTTTGCACTGGCATACCAATCTTGGCTCCAGCTTTAGCTCTAATGAAATATCCATTGTATGTTTCAAGCTCACTTCTTGCTGTGTATTTATCTACATCTACAGGAACAGCTTTCCAAAGATAGTTCTGTAGCCAGTCGTATTGCTTCAAGGCTTGGCTCATAGTCAGTACTTCAAGTCCTTCCTGCGAAAGTAAGACATCTGCAAGAATACTCTCTGTATCAAACTGCATAAATGACGCGGATACTTTCTCTTGAGATGGATCAAATCCGACTTGTTTCACTAATGATTGATCTGCGGAGGATACGTCATCAATCGATTCAATCTTACTCGGCTCTGAAGATGTATACTCATAACTATCAAGATCAATATCATCACCATATTGAGCCTGTTTCGCCTTGGCAGATTCTGCACGTTTCTTCTTATCATCAGAAGTCATTAACCTGTCACCCCTGCCAAGAATTTCTCATATCCTTTCTCTTCAAGTGCAGGGATATCGCTCATGTTTCCGGTATATACTACTCTGCCTTGTTGGAGAATGTATACCTTGTCAACTTCAAGAAATTCTAGGATATATCGATGGTGACTGATTACTACAAGGGTAGTATCACCTTTCTTTCGTAGTGCCTTCAGTTCACGACCCACGATTTTTAGAGAGTCATAGTCAAGGCCACTGTCTGGTTCGTCAAGGAACATTATCTTTGGACGCATAGAGAGAACCTGGAAGAGCTCACTTCTCTTTGATTCACCACCAGAAAAGCCGTCATTCAGGTCGCGTTTAGCTAGATTTCTAATTCCCAATCGCTCAAAATCATCATACAATTCATCTTTACATGCACAACTTTCGCCCATCAAGTGGTCACTATCAGCCTTACACAGATAGTCGGGACAAATTCTACAAATGAAATCATCGAGCTTCACACCAGAGATACTTGGTGGTGTTTGGAACGCATATGCAATTCCTAACTGTGCACGTTCGGTGATTGTCTTGTTTAAGATAGATTGATTGTTGAAGAGAATATCGCCACCAGTTATTTTATACTCTGGTAGGCCCATGATTGTTTTTGCAAGTGTGGATTTTCCTGAGGCATTAGGGCCTAAGACTGCGTAAACCAGTCCAGGTTCAAATTCTAAATCAACTCCACTTAGAATTGGTACACCACTAACCTCAACACGTAGATCTCGTGTTTCAAGTAAATTCCCACACATCAAAATCGCACCATTCTATTTACTTCAAACTGGAACTAGATTGAATCTGACCAGTTGAGGTCGGTACTTAATTTTTCGTATAAGTACCCATTGTTTGTGCAGATTCGATTTTATTTTTCTCACACATCTCTCGGAAGCTATTCTTATCTACATGCTCTAATGCAGGAACTGACAGAGCGTAGAGCGTGAAAAAATACCTGTGGGTACCAAAAGGTGGAGCGGGACCGCCCCACTTGCATATCCCGAAATCATTCGTAACCTGAAGCCCTGGTGGTTTCTTACCGGATTCCAATTCTTGAACTCCTACAGGAATTCCATGAATGAGCCAATGTATCCAATCTCCTACCGGAGCATCAGGATCATTGCAGATAAGCGCGAAGCTCTTTGTGCCATCAGGAACTTCATCCCACGCTAAATGAGGGCTTAGATTATCGTTTCGATAGGCATTCTTCTCGGGAATAGGTTGCCCTTCAGAGAAGTCTTTACTCCATATTCGCATAGATTTTCATCTCAAATCGGTCTGCTCTCTATTGCAAAATAACACACTTTTGTGTTGTCATGATTCATATCAAAACAAACTAGACATAGAAAGTGGTGAATTATTCAATAGTACTACGTAGCTCGGAAATTTTCTTAGTTGACCAATCTACATACTCATCACAAAGTTTCTTTGGAGGACCATTAGGTCTTAATGCTCCAATTGGCGCACGTTTACCCTCATCTATTTCTATCAAGTATCTGCATCGTACAGAACCCCAGCTATCAGCAAAATCCTGCAAATAGGTTTTCACTACGGTCCGTGCACTTGTACGTTTTGAGTTGAAATCCTCAACATCTTCATTTCCATCGGAACCCAAAAGAAGCCCTAAGCATACCACAGCACCACTGACAGCACCACAGATTTCTCCAAAGCCGGCAATACCACCACCAAGTATAGAAGCAATTTTCATACAATTAGGGTGGAAATCCGGAATTGGTGATTCTCTATTAACACCAATTAACACACTCTCAGCACAATTGAATGAACGCCCATTGTCTTCTTCCATTGAATTCGCCTGATATTTGCTGTGTTAATGATATAATGAAAAACATTTTCGTATCGATAAGATATTCTATCATCAAGCTTAAAACGACCTGCTATTATTCCAACATGGGGAATATCATTGACTGATGTCCAACAAACTTTTGAGAGACTGGTCTCCCTCGCTATTCAGAGAGAGGAGGAAGCTTACGACTTTTACATGAGTGCCGCTGAAGAATCAAAATTCAAATCATCGGTAAAATTACTCCATGAGTTAGCAAATCAAGAAGTAACTCATAAGGAGAAACTAAAGAAAGCTCTTGATGCAGGTGTTTGTGATACCTTCACATGTGAGACGGTAGAAGATGTTGAAAAAATGGACCTGAGTCAGTATCTTGTGGACATTCCATTGAAATCAGATTCAGCTCCGCAAGATATACTCATTGTTGCAATCAAGAAGGAGGCTGCAGCTAACAGCTTCTACAAGGCATTATCCGAGCTCACAGGTAGTGCTGTTCACAGATCTGTCTTCGAAACACTCGCCCTTGAAGAAGAGGGCCACAAGACTCGCCTTCAGAATATGTATGACGATATCTTCCAACCAGATATGTAATGTAGGGAGAGCCACTACGGCTCCCCTTCATTATTTTCTAACAATTCAGTAGCTATGCCTTATGCAGTTTTGGTGCTGCAAGGAAGGTTAAGCCACGCTTTGTAAGCTCTTCAGCTGTTCTGTTTAGAGCGTGATGCTTGTCTAGATAGTTTATCAGTTTTTTAGGCATAAGTCCTGCTTCAGTGAGATCTTCCTTCGTTCGGAAGTAATCCAGTATATCTGATGGATAATCTCGGGCAGCATCAATTTCAGGAACTCCACCTTCATGCTTCGCGCTGATATTTTTCACATGATCAGCGAGTTCAAGGAGCTCGTCTAATCGATCATATGGTTGACGTACAATGGATTTGTACGTTTCAGTAATGTGATGTTCTATTCGTACGACATCTTCAAACCCAAAATTTCCACGAATGTATGCAGCACGTTCTATTGTCTTGTTATCAACACTGTTTGATAGGTTGAATCCAATTAGAGGACTTGTCCCATCATCACGGCTGAATAATTTGGCCGTTAGTAGTGTCCATAAACAAGCATATGGATTATCATTGCCCATATATACTGAGATTTTAAACTCAAGGTCTATACCCAGTTTATGCATCATGTAACCGACTAGCACACTTCCAGGGTTGATATTCAATACTTGTTTCACACCATATTTGGTATAATAGTTTAGAAACTCGTCAGCCCACTTCAATGGGAATTCATTTGGCATTCCAACACCACCGAAGTACCCTGTTATTGTAGCAGGACCTCCAAGGTGAACATTAACTGGAGCACCATCGGGACCAGGGTAGGTTCCTTTAGTATCGAGAGTTTCTACATATGATGATCCAGTAATTTGCATTCCTGCAGCAAAAGCAATTACATCGTTATCTGCAGTCTGTTCAACCATTTTTCGGACACGAATAAACCGTCCAGGCATGAGTTCACCCTTCTCAATGGATTGCTTTGCTTCTTCGATAAGCCAGGGAAAATATTGGCATGCACTAATCTCTAGGGTGACCGCGAAGCTATCATCAAATTTCATAGATTGAGCTTTGTCTCCAAGAATTTTCTGTCGATAGTCAGGAACTGTAATGAATGCACCATTATCACGTTGTTCCTGTAACCACTGTAAATCTTTAATGTAGGGAGACTTCTTCTCATCAAGCATTGCAAGGAGATTGTCGATATTTCGAGCTTCTCTTGCTTTCTTGTTTATCTCATCAACCCCTCCATGCTTCTCGATTAAATCGAAAAGATCTTTGATAAGGGGGTTATCTTCCCTGAGAAGGAAATCATTGATCTCTCTCAAGCGGGTTTCATCAATTCTGAGTTTTTGCCTGTCAGTCATGTGTAGGCCGTCCATCTTTTTCAAGAGCTGGTATGACACTCGTGAGTGTCATTCCTGCAGTAATCTTTGCCCTAAAAAACCGTTCCGACGAACTAAATTATGATGTAATATGACTCTATTCTACTGTAATATTCTCAAAAGGTGGTTCTGCTAAATTTTCAGATCGACCAGAATTAGTGGTTCGTAGATAAGAACGAATAGTTGGGCCAATTAAGAGTGTTACAGCTGCACCAATTGCAACTTGTGCTAGATTGACCGTGGCCAGTTCACCTATTGCCACTACGATATCGAAGAGAATCACCTGAGCAATGAAATATCCTGTTAACATTATGATGGATCCCACGACTACTGCAAGAATGTCTCGACCATTCAATCTTGAATGTGTTAGTGTCTTAGAACTCAAATATCCTACTGCCATGCCCTCAAAGCCCTTTACAATTAGTGTAATTGGAGCGTAGAAGGTATACCCAGTGGCTACATCAGCTAATGCAGAACCAACTCCTCCTGCAACAAATCCACCAATTGGACCAAGAAGAAGACCTCCAAGCATGACCATGGTGTCTCCAAAGTTGAAATACCCACTTGTTCCCGGGTATGGAATCTGAATTACGATTGTCATGATTGTTGCAAGTGCAGTCATTATGCCAAGCAGAGCCACATTGATTGCAGAATTGACACCTGAAGGACGAAAGTATTCCATTTCCATCGTAATCACATGCTTCTAATCAACAATTGATAGGATATATAACTTTGAGCCTATATATAGGCATGAATTCCAATGTCCTTTGTATCAGCGTTTGAGTGCACAAAATGTGGGAGTCAGTTTCAAGATGATATTCGTGAAAGAGTATGTCCAAAGTGTGGGAGCTACCTTGGAATAAAATATAATTTAGAGGCTATCAGTAAAATTTTGAGTAGAAAGTCATTGGAATCCAGAGAACTGGGCATCTGGAAATATTCCGAACTCCTCCCAGTTAAAGTTCCGTCTAATGCAGTTACACTAGGCGAAGGTGGAACTTTCCTTCACAGGTGTGATAGACTAGCAAAACATCTTGGATTGAAGTCATTGTATCTCAAAGATGAAACTACAAACCCAACTGGTTCCTTTATCGATCGAGGTACTGCGGTTGAAGTAACAGTTGCTAAAGAACGAAGATTTGACTCATTATGCTGTGGTTCAACTGGAAATCTTGCAGCATCTCTTGTAGCTTATGCAGCACGAGCAGGAATAGAGAGTAATGTCTTCATAGCACAGACAGGAAATGTAGACACAGGAAAATTCTACCAGATACTTGCATATGGTGCTAATGTCACTGTAGTAAAGAACCATGAAGAAGCTCTAGCAAGAGCGAAAGCAGAAAGCTATCATAGCTATGTTGTCAATGCTTATAGCTCGATTTTCTTGGAGGGTGTTAAAACCACTATCTTTGAAATTTGTGAGCAACTAATATGGAATACTCCAGATTGGATAATAGTACCAATGGGAAACGGTGGACATCTCTCGATGATTTGGAAAGGATTGAGAGAGCTTCAAGAAATAGGCCTTTTGGATGATATTGATACTAGAATAGTAGGGGTTCAATCTGCAGACTGCGCCCCGATTGTAGATGCATTTGTAAGTGGTTCAAAAACAATCAAGCCCATAACAAGTGGAGCCACAATTGCTCTCGATATCAGCGTTGGAAATCCATCGTGTGGTCATACTGCACTTAGAGCTATACGGGAATCTAATGGACTGGCTCTGTCAGTGTTAGACAAGGATACATTGAATGCATTGAGCTCAATTGCAAAACTTGAAGGTGTTTTCGTTGAACCAGCTTCAGCAACCACAGTAGCTGCCTTGCACCAGCTAGTACGGTCAAATGAGATTGATGATTCTGATTCAATCGTTTGTATTGTTACAGGAATGGGTCTAAAATATCCAGAGATAGCCCGAAACTTGGTCAAGGGACAATCCAAATTAGAACAACTTCTTAGTCGAGTAGAAGATAGAAAATTCACAACACAAATCGGTCGGACAAAACAGCAAATACTCCAGATCTTGTTAGGAGGCGAATCTTACGGTTATGGGATTTGGAAGAATTTGAAAGATGATTATGGAATTACAATCAAAATACCGAGTGTGTATCAGCATCTATCAGAGCTTAGAAGCGCTGGGCTTATCAATCAGACAAGGATAGAAAGCACATTTGATAATCGAAAAAGAACATACTATGTTCTAACTAAAAAGGGAACAAGAACTATCAAGCAGATAGCAAAGCTAAGTTTACAGTGTTAAGAGAAGTATTTTAACAGAAAATGTGTATTACCTAGAAGTGCGCAGTTTCCAGACTGCACATTTTCTAATGAGAGGAAGAGAATAATGTCAACTAAATGGATTCAAACTGCAGATTGGAAGAATGAAAAACACGTTCCTGCTATTACTATCAATAAGATTGAAGATGGTCGGGCGTATGTAAAGGTACAGGTTGGTAAAGAGATTCCCCATCCAAATACAACAAATCATCATATCAAATGGATGGATCTTTTCTTCTGGCCTGATGGAGCGAAGTTTCCAGTAGAAATCGGATACTGTACTTTTGACCACCATGGAGAAACAGCGGAAGGTCCCGATAATAGCGGAATATACAGTGAACCGATAGCCAAATTCGTGTTTAAGACCGATAAGCCTGGAACTCTAATGGCTACATCCTACTGCAATATTCATGGTCTCTGGAAGAGCGAAACCAAGCTCGAACTCTAAAATATCTAAGTCAAAGTTGAAATGGACCTACATTAGGCAGGTCCATCAACGTTTTCTTTTTCACTCTTTCACTCTTTGAGAGAGCTGTAACCAATTCCCAGCAGGATCCTTGAATGTAGCAAAGAGCGAGAATCCTTCCTTCTTAATTTTCGGAGACCCGAAGAATTTGACTCCCTTTGATTCTAGTACTTTTATTGTTGATTTGATATCATCAACACGGAATGAAACCATGATTGGTTGCTTCTCCTCGTTTGAAATAGGTATGCCAATTGCCTCTATTGCAAATCGTGTTGGAGGACCCTCACCAAGATCATACTCCTGCCATCCACGGTTGGCTGTCTTGAAATTAAGATTTAGACCTAGTACCTCTGAATACCAATTACCAAGAGTTTCTGAATCAAAAACATGTAGATACACAACATCAATACCTAGAATCATCATTTTCCCTCATTTTGATAGTCACAACATGTGACTCCCATCTGTGACCCCTACTAGTGCCTTTGGTATATATACTAAATCTGAGCAGTATATCTTGTGAACTATTATGGCTCTAACAACTAACAACCGAACCAAC
>CAZMBV010000066.1:0-12993 GCA_964564335.1 uncultured archaeon | reverse complement strand
TCATCATGAGATTGTATGAATCAACTGGTCCAAGAGGACTCTTACAAGATGCACAAACAATACCAAGTTGCTTGATGAGTTCGGTGAGTTCGTCTACTGATTTGCCGGCAATCTGAGTACCAGGAGCTTGTTCCTCAATCAAGTTATCAGCACGATAGATCTGTTCACACTTAGTGCACTTTGTAACTGGGTCAATGAATCCGTCCAAGTGACCTGATGCCTTCCACACTGCTGCTGGTGAAACTGTTGGGCACTCGACTTCCCAGAAGTTTGCTTTTACGAATGAAGTCCGTATTGTATTCTCAAGTCGATTCTTCAAGAGCTTTCCGAGTGGCCCTAGATCAAAGAATCCAGCGCTGCCTCCATAAATCTCAGGACTAGGCCCCCAGAAGAAGCCACGTTTCTTGGCTAAGCCAGTGATGACATCACTAAAGTCTCGCTCTGAACTCATGATACTCAACTAGTGTGCATCGTCAGAGAGTTGTGAAATAAACCCTATGGTTGAAGGACTTCATCAATCAGCAGCTTCTGACATGTCACTCTTCTTACGACGACGACCAAAGTGCCGAGATGTATCATGAACAAAGAGATCACCTTCGAGATGTCCAAAGAGAAACCCATGTTTTAATTGGTTTAAGATTCTATTCTTTACATATTCCCTATCAAGCCCTGTTTCAGAGCTAATTTCAGAAATTATGACTATTTCCCGATCATCTATAATCTCAAGAATACTTCCGAGTTTCTCAGCATCTCTTCTAAAACTTGGTATCAGCGCTATCCCAGCGAGTACTAGTAAGACACCACTCATTAGAATCAATGAGGAGATGATTTCAAAAGTGGAGTTTAATGGGGGCATAGTAAAAGTGAACGATAATCCCACAGCAAGAACTACGAAGCCAAGCATAAATGAGCCACACATGACACCACCCCTATCCGAATCAGTCCACATATCTTGTAATTGGAACGAAACAAGATAAACTGTACGAGGGACATTCTTTCATAACGCCACAGGTACGATGAAAAGGAAAATGAGTGACACACATCATAAAGAAAGGGCTTGTTTATTCTTTGGGTTCAAAGAAACCCCTTCGCCCAACAACATAATAACGACGACCAGCAGTGTCACGAACAAAGAGTTCATCCTCAATATATCCATAGAGAAAACCGTTCATCAGACACTGTGTTAGAACCTTCATTATATACTCCTTATCAAGACCAGTTTCATAACTGAGATCTGATATTGATACCTCTTTTCTAACAGCTGCAATCTCAACAATACTCTTCCACTTTGCGGACTCCCTTCGTGCACTCGGTGCTTTCACTACACCTACAAAGAAGAGTACTAAACCAACTATAATCAGTAAGATGAAGAAATTCGCAAATGGTGGAATGATATCTCCAAGCATGAAATAGAACATCGTACCCATGAACGCAATCATTAAGCCAAAGAAAATTCCTATGCAAACTCCAGCGTTCTCTGCTGGACCCACTGTTGCAGACATACACTGAACTCTGACTGAATCAAGATAAACTGTGCTAGGGACATTCTTTTATGGTATCTTAGGTGTAGTGTAGTAATACTGTGGAGGTTTCATAGTGGTCGATGATTCGAAAGTATCAGGATTTTACAAGTTATCGCGTGAAGAGCGTGTGAAGAAACTCATGGAAGTTACAGGTCTTGGGGAAGAAGATTTGGGACCATTGGTTGATCCAGGAAAAGTCGACTTGGAAGTCTTGGATCACATGATAGAGAATGTCGTAGGAGCAATGACTCTCCCGTTGGGAATCGCAACCAACTTCAAGGTAAATGGGCAGGACTATCTCATTCCTATGGCTATTGAAGAACCCTCCGTAGTCGCGGCTGCTAGTAATGCTGCGAGGATGGCACGAGACCTTGGTGGATTCATCGCTACAGATACTGGTCCGCGAATGATTGCACAGATACAGACTGTAGAGGTACCCGCTCCATTTGCAGCGAAAAATAGGATAATCGAGATGAAAGAAGAACTCCTATCTTTTGCTAATGAGCAAGACCCGATTCTCGTCCGATTCGGTGGTGGAGCGCGAGATATCAGAGTACGTATTTTCGACTCTGTTGTGGGAGTCATGCTAGTATGCGAATTGATAGTTGACACTCGTGATGCAATGGGTGCTAACGCGGTCAATACAATGGCTGAAGCTCTTGCGCCTCGGATTGAGAAGATAACAGGTGGAAGAGTGATTCTTAGAATCCTTTCCAACCTTGCTGAATTTAGACTTGTTCGCGTAAGAGCGACCTTTGATAAAGAATTACTTGGTGGAGAAGATGTAGTCCGCGATATCATTGCAGCATGGGCTTTTGCAGAAGCAGACCCCTACCGATGCTCAACTCATAATAAAGGAATTATGAATGGTATTGACGCAGTAGTAGTTGCAACTGGTAACGACTTCAGAGCTATTGAGGCAGGTGCACACAGCTATGCAGCAATGAATGGTTACAGCTCTCTTACCAAGTATGAGAAAGATCCAGATGGTAATCTTGTTGGTTCAATCGAGATTCCAATGGCTGTAGGTCTCGTTGGTGGTGCTACAAAAGTTCATCCAGTAGCTCGAGCTTGTGTGAAGATTCTTGGAGTGAAGACAGCCCTTGAGCTGGCTCACATAGTTGCAAGTGTTGGACTTGCACAGAATCTAGCTGCTCTAAGAGCGCTGGCATCGGAAGGCATTCAGAAGGGACACATGGCACTTCATGCTAGAAATGTTGCAGCAACCGCTGGTGCACGCGGCGAACAAGTAGATATTATAGCTGAGAGACTTGTCAAAGAGAAGAACGTCAAGGTCGAACGAGCTCAGGAATTGCTTGATGAAATCAGCAAATAATCAATCAATGTAGAAGGAGATTGGTCGCAGGGTTCGCCTAAGTCATATTTCTATTCATTTTAGAGGTGTTTTCGCATCTATCATAAGAAGGCGATAACAGTATGGAGATTAAGCACGGTTCCTATCAACATTGACAAGTTATGATGCGATAGTACCAGAAAGAAAGTGGTATGATTATGCAACAAGAAGTTTTTAGCCAAATGATTCAATATGAAGAACGTGACGTAGTCACACTGGAGTGGTGAGATGCAGATGGCAATAATAGATAAAGAAAAGGTTTCGGTTACCTGTGTCAATTGTGGTGCAAGGTATATCTATCGCGCGGAGAACATAAACGCGAACGGTCAAGTGCAATGCCAAAACTGTGGAAAATGGGTAACAGCAGAAGGAGTGTCATTAACAGGAGAGCATCCACCAGTTGTCAAATCGGAGTCTTATATTCCATGGAATAAAAGAGAGCAAAAAGTGGAGAATGAGATTCCACGATTATTTGCTCACGGATTCATCTACTCATTGCTTGCACTGGTTATTTATTTCATTTTCATAATGATGTTGGTTATTTTTGCGAGTATTGGCGGATTCATAGGAATTATCATCGCATTTCTGGTATTGGTTGAAATGATAGGCGGTGCAAATATAGCATTGGCTGATGCCCTGTGGCAAATCAAGTGTAGATCAGGTCAGAGCAATCTGCTTGGGCACGGCGCTCTATTGTTCTTTTTCTTATTAATAACTGGCCTAATGGCTTTGCCACTAACGATAATCTTGGAGATGATGGGATTTGCTTTATACATCATCGGTCAGCTTCTCTATCTACTCCTCTTCTCCCTAATCGACGGGTTTGCTTGTAGATTCGTGGCTTTGCAATTTGAAATTGGAACAGATAATGAACGTCTTTCAGTGGAGGGGTATGTTTCCGCTACCTGTCCTCATTGTAACTCAAGATATTCCTATAATCCGTCATCTACTGATGAGAAAGGAACTGTAGCTTGTCAAAACTGTGCACGCAGATTCATACTTCCTGTGGGGCCCGAACTAGGATAGTTTTAGTTCCAACATAGGATTGCCTCAACACCACTACTACTTACCTATGCGCTCAAGAGAAAACAGTTTGCATGACTGTCGTGATTTCAGCATATCTGGATAGTATTATGCGGCACCCATATATCAGCAATACATATTTGTGTAGCGCGGAATAGTTAGGAATGCTCTAGACTAGTCTGGAATAGATATATCCAAGCTTAGAGGTCGAGACCATGGAAGACGAATGCACACAATGGGAGCGTCTTGCAAATGAATTCTTAGAATCTGAGAATTACTATCAAGCTGCAAATCAATTCAAACAGGCTGGTGCTTGTTATCTCGATCGTGTACTCGAGATGACGAAGAAGGCTGCTGAATATTACCACATGTATGCAGAAGAGAGTTTAGAAAAAGATGATCACAAGGCTGCAGCTACTGCATATATGGAAGCGGCAACTCAGTATCGTCAAATTAGCGATTTTTCAACAGCACTTACTCTTTACGAAAATGCAGCCAAAGAAGCACTTCTCGAAAGAATGACTGAAACTGCAGCTCAAGCATACCTCTGGGCAGCCTACTCATGTCATAGGACTGGTAATCGTGAGTATTTCCTCACTGCAGCACAAAATATGGGCAACCTCTATGATAAAGCTGCTGACAAAGCAATTGATAACGGGAATGCAGAACGAGCAGTTATCGATCTTTCTTTGGCAGCAATGGGTTTTGCCACCATTGATAAGATGGATAAGGCAAAAGAACGAATCGAGAAAGCTAAGAAAATTATTGGTAGAACAAGATGGGATTGGTTGCAAACCCTTCTGGAATTTAGTGAGCATCTTGTGGAAAACAGACTAGAAGACGCGGACGGTCTTCTGAAGATATTCAAGGAAGAAGAAGCAATCCAAGAAGTTATGGAAGCATGTCTGAATATCAGAGAAGATGTAGACAGAAAGAAACGGTGTAAGTAAAAGCCTATCCTACTCGCACCATTGATGTTTTGGTGACTTCTTGACCTGTTCGACCATCTACTGCATGAACTGTAATTAGTTCGTCACCCTGACTTAGTGCACGAACATAGATTTGGAATCGTACATTGTCGCCACTTCCGATGAAGTTTATTGTCTTTTCTTCACTTCCAAGTGATATCTCCAAACCTTCGGATAATTCAACATTGAAATGGATATTGTCTGCAGGGCCATCTCCAATATTTTTTAAATCAATCTCGAAACAAGCTTCATCGCTAAGACTACAAGAAACTAGTTCTGGCACTATATCCAGCTCAAGATTGGAGGGAGCACGTGCAATATTAAATTTGATTACATTACTATGCTTGTGAGCGAGAACCTTATCGCCTTCTAAGGTGACTGTGTATGGCCCAATAATACCATCCCCACTCAAAACAGGTTTAAACTCAATGAGCCAAGACTCTTGTTTGGAAGGTGGAACTCGAAATTCAGGTTCATTCGAAATTACTACACTATTTGAGAGAGAAACTCGATGATCCGTCACACGAACATCAACAGGACATTTGTACTGCAATTCAAGCTCGACCTTTGATTTAACGGGAATATTAGTTAGAGCCTTCCCAGCCCAGTCCAAGGTAACCTCGGTGTCAAGAGCAAGTCTTACTGAGTTAATGACGAATTTCACTAGTACTTCCTCAGCGGTGGTGGGTTTCGCACTATTCGCAGCTTTCTCGAAAACTTTCTTCTCAATATCAGTTCCATCACACAAAATCGAAACGCACAATTTTGCTAGTTCGTAAATGGAAGTTGTTTTCATTGATATTTCTGTTATGCGCTTCTCAGCTTTTCTTTGAAGATTTGTTGCGGTCGCAAAGTTTCTAGCACCCAAGTATCCAATAATGGCAACTCCGAGTGATCTATTGGATTCTCGCGATTTCTTTTCACGGTGGAAATGATCAGATGCTTCAGAATACAAGCCAGCTCCTTCATCATATCGACCTTCAAGATTCAAGCACTCTGCAGCTGCAATTTTCATTTCAGCGCCGCGATAGTGGTCGTTGTCTTCTAATGCGCAATAAGCTGCTTCACGAAAGTATTTTACAGCAAAGTCAATCTCATCCTGCTCGTGGAAGATTCGGGCTGCTTTCTCGTATGCAGTACTTGCATAATCAGAATAACCTTCTTCTAACTCCTCAAGCGCCTTCTCAACGAGTTTCTTTGCCTTTTTCAACGGGTCTGATTTCAAGAACTTGAACATAATTCCGGTCCTCTCTTATCCTCTAAGCACTCTGTGTGAGAAGTGTTTACGCTATATCGGTTTCGGCTCACGTGTCGACTACAATGGTAATCGACCATATTCAAAAGGAGTCGAGTATAATGAAAGAGTGTGTGAGAAAATGATGAGTTTTCAGCCACATTACTGGACAGACCCTATGAAAGAGCAATTCGATATTGAAATCGAATCAATTCTAGAAGTAGATGGACACTTTCATATAAGAATCAATGAGAAAGTTGCAAAACCAGCTAGCGGAGGGCAAGCTGGTGATAGAGGATTCCTGTTGATAGGTGAAAAGAAGTATGAGTTCATAGATACTATACTTCAAAACAGTCATACTGCTCTTGTAATGAAAAATTCACCAACCAGCGGGAAAGGAAAGACGATCCTGAAACTCGATATGTTATGGCGAAAGGCAATGATGGCAAATCATACTTCAGAACACATTCTTGTCGGAGCTATGAAGAAGAAGTATCCTGAGTTGAAACTAGGCAAAATTTGGATTGATGGAACTCATGGATCGGTTGTCTTAGAGGGGAGAACTATTCCATTGCAAGAGGTTCTTGAAATTGAAAAAGAAGTCAATAATTTGATTCATGATTCGATTGATGTGAAGACTAAAGTGGTCACAGCAGATGAAGTTAATGACACCGTCAGAGCGCGAGAAGGTGTCACGTCAAAGAACGATATGATTAGATTAGTGAATGTTGGAGAGTTTGATAGTTCAGCTTGTTCTGGAATTCATGTCACAAATACCAATGACATTCAAATATTCAAAATCATTGATGTCAAAGCTCAAGAGGAAAACACTCACATTGAGTTTGTTTCTGGAGCGATTGCAGCTCGTAGACTTGCAGAAGTCTACAATGTAGCCTTGACGAGAAAGTATAGCTACCCATTTGAGATGGAACAACTTGGTGCAATCTTGGATAAATCAAAAACTCTCCAATTAGCCTATGATGAAGCAATTGAGAAATTATTTCAACTAATGGATGAAGGGCCGAGTAAAGAAAAACTAAACGAGGTCACTTTCTGGCACGAGTATTTACCGGGTTTTGAAATAGGGACAACAAGACACCTAATCAAGGAACTGGAATTAGAAGTACCATCTGTCACTCTTTTCCTGAGCACCGGGAAGAAAATCAATATTATATTATGGACTAAAGGAATGCCAAAAGATGCATCTCACTATATCTCAGAAATTGTAGAAAGTTTCGGCGGAAGGGGCGGAGGAAGTGCTGAATCATATACAGGGGGTTTCTCGGAAGTTGAGAATCCACGAGAGCTATTTCTAGAACTGATTGAACGTGTAAAGGAACGAATTCTCGAATAGGTATAATATATTGTTTCATTTGAGACCGAACTTGGGTGCAATTTCGGACCAGAACTTCTTCACAGCCCAAGGAATTGCAAGGAACTCCTCTCTGAATCCATCGAAGTTCAAACCTTGAACCATCATTTCTTGAGAAGACCCTATGAATTTCGTTACTTTGTCAAAATCAAAACATACTTCTGCGTATTTCCGATTAGCTCGAAGCAATTCGAGAAAAACCTCGTCTCGTTTCTTATCAGGTATGTTTGCAAGTGGGTAGACTTCAGTGTAGATCTGAATCCACTTTGTACCGGGTCTGACATAGATTGTATACTGGAAAGTATCATCATCATCTGGTGTGGCATTCTTGGCATCCTTTCTTTCGCAGAAGACTAATTCAAAAAATCCTTTTTTTGCATTCCACGTGTGATTCATCTTCAGTAAATCTAAGTAATCTTCAAGCTGGCTCTTTATGTCGACCATATACAGCACCAGTCTAAGTGGAATAAAGCCCTTGATTTAAGGATTTATGAAGAATTTGCTGGGTAATCGGTCAATTCCCAGTGAATCTCAAATACTGACATTGTATCTCTACCACAAATGACGTTTTCCGGAAGAGTTACAGTATAGATGTTAGAATATGCACCATATGAAAAGAACTGTGTCCACCAGTGGAATATATCGTCAAAAAAGACAAAGTAGTTGCAACCATGATCATAGAGATACTGTACTTGTTCCCTATACGTCATGTTTCCATGAATGATATCCGGACTAACAAGTCCCACAAGATCAATCATGGTTCTTCCTGAGAAGAACCGAAGTGCACCAGCATCGTGAGTCGCAAATACCGCATCTGGAGGTGTATTTTCATCTAACCAGTAACCAATGTGTACTTGCATGTCATTAATGTTCCCTACGGCTTTACCGAAAAATGTTGCCTGAAAAATATAGTGAGGAATCATTGGAGTTATGACGACAAAAGAAAGCAACAGTATGCCCGCAATATTCACATCCCTTTCAGGTTTGACCTCAAGTATTGTTTTCATTATTAATTTCAAGAACAATCCGCCTGAAGCGATAGCGACTATCAAGAATAGATCAATTACAGGAACTAAATACCTTTGATTATTGATTAGTGCACTGTAAGGAGTAAAAATGCGGTATAGTACTGTTAATGCTACTGGAAGTATCCAACCAAAGGGTTTGCCTTTAATTACTAAAATTAAACCAAGGAAAACAGCGACTGGTATGAATGGCATATTGTTTACTAAAATAGCCCAATGGATATCCCATGCTTGAATCTCAAAAGCTACGGGTTCATGGACTTTAGCATAGAAAGTATCTGGTAAAGGGTAACCTGTTGTTGAAAGACAATATAATATCCACGGTGCTGCAACAATAACTGCGAAGACACCGGATAGAATGAATAATCCAAATCGCATCGTATTTACTTCTCTCCGAACTGCAATTATTAAGAAACGGATAGGTATGCAGAGTGCAATTATAATTCCCTCAGGACGAGAGAGGTATGCGAGTCCAGCTACAAATCCAAGTACAAGATCATATTTCATATCGTGTTTATCAAGAAGCCAAATTGCGAGAAGTAAAATGAAGACGAAGAGTGGAGTTTCCATTCCAGATAGCATTAACCAAGCATTGCGTGGAATGACTACGAATGCACTCATTGTCAAAATACCCCATGCAGGATGTTCCAGATAGTTCGTCACTATAATACCCGAAAGATATGTGCACCCGATAAAGAATGCACTTGAAATTATGTATGTACCCCAAACAATACCAAATTGATCAGATGTGAAAAAGAAAATTGGTGAGAGGATAAGTGACCATAAGGGACTCGTTGATCCTGCGCTGGGATACCCCGGAGAATACTCCCAAGGCACTCCTTCAAAAATTGTTCGAGCAAATTGGATATGAATCCAAGAATCGTCCAATGCTAGACCAGGGTCTGAAATCGTAAGCATAGTGGCAAGATAGTAAAAACAGCTTGATAGTGTAGCAATAGTAGCAAAAGTCAGTAAAAGTAGATTAACACGATATTGTGATGCAAATCGGATTAAGAACCTCTCAGATTCTCCATCCTCTCTATTTTGTGCATTATTCGCGGGAATCCAGCTCACCTACCTTATGTTTTGAAATATTCAGTTTGTTTATGTATTTTCTCTAGGAAAAATTTACTTTCGGTTATCTCTCTCACCTTTTCAATTGTCTATTTGATAGTAAATACAGGTGCAAGAAGCAACTTAGCGAGAGGAGCTGCATACTGCATAGGTTCACCTTCAGACGGGGGTATGCTAAATGGCTCTCGACCAAGTTCGAACGACTCAGATGCAATTTGGACAAACAGTCACTAATAGGCTCTTTACTGCATTTAGTCCACCAGGAGTCATAGTTGAGGCAGCTAAATATCCTGTGTTAATGGCTAGTGTATTAGCTTCTACTGAGCCTTCAGAATTTCTTTCAATTTATGACCATCCGGAATCATGGATTGGACTCGATCGAGATGCTATTCTGAAAATGAGAAAACGATTGTACCGGTTTGCGGTCCCTATTGATGCACGTGCAATGGAACCCAGAAATATTGTAGAGGTCCTGCAGACAATAGCCCTTTCCGTTAGTCCAGTCGCTATAGAGGTCGAAACATCTAGCTTACCCTCAAAGAATCTCTCAATACTTGGTGGACAATTACCTGCAAGTCCATGTGTAAATACCAAATCAATTGACATCGTTTCTGAACCCGAGATAAGCCGAGTTGCCAAAAGGATAACAGAACAAGATATCTCTGCATCTGAAGCTGCATGGAAACTCCTTGACTACGAATATACTCTCGATCAAGTAGCGAGATTGATGTCAGTTGGCCTTCTCGGAAGAATGGATAGTAGGCGTTTAGTTCCATCAAGAGGTGCCTACAAAGCAGTAATAGATGCGTATGTTAGTCGAAGTCTAATCGAGTTGACTGAGAAGCCATTTGCCACTTCTTACCGTCTTGGTATGTCAGAATTATTCGGTGATAATTTCACAGTTTTTGCTCAACCAGGAGAACCAAAAGTTGACTACCTAAGAATTGAAAGAACACCTAACGGGTTGGATCGTGGAACGAGTATCCAAGGAGTAAAGAATCTGGCTACTGACTCTAAGACTTCAATTTTCGCAGACCATGCTCGATTCTCATCATTCTCGGATTTAGTCAAGAGAAGGGAATCAGCTCACTTGACGGTGTTCCATTTCTCAAGGACCAGTAGCAATAACATTCTCGGACCTTGGCTTGTTCGTGCAGGTGTTAAAGCTGCACTTGAAACAAATCAATTGGAATTGGATACTAAGGAGAATGCATTGATGGTTCTAAAATCATTACTTGCTCCCGACATCTCTGTCTGGACTCAAGATAGTCCACTTCTCGATACCTTTGGCGGAGCTTTCAAAGTAGTAGAAAATATTTCACCAACAAATCTGACTAGATAAAAAAAGAAAGAGAGGCAGAGCCTAAACTCTGCACTAAATACTCTCTTTGGCTTCTTTGCTGGACGCTCCTTGGTACATGAGTAGTAATCCAACAAGTGCAAGTAGACCGCCCGAAACAAGACCGCCACCTGTAAGGATAGCACCAAATCCAAAAACATCTAGCGCAAGCATAATGAGACTTGCTCCTACGATTAGCATCAGAAATCCTATTCCAATTCCTCCTGCTCTAAAGGACATTGAACGTGGATATTTACTCTCGATAACATAACCGGTTGGTGCGGAAACCGAAGCTTTGTATTTCTTCTTCCCATATCTATACTCAAGTTCCCAAACAGGGACATGAATGAGGAAAGTTTCACCAACATCGATATTATCATTTCTCTGTTCAATCTTGTCTATCTCTTTGAGTACAAGTTGTGTTTGCTTATCAAGCGCCATCTGTTTAGCTAAGCCTTTGGCTGTGTCTAAATCAATAGTGCTGTTCAATACTTTCCCATCGAATTCTTCTGCATGAGCATGGCTAAAGAACTCCTTTGCACGGGTTGGAATGGGATGATGACGAATATCTTCATCAATATTGGGGATTCCAGCAATCTTGATCTCATGACGTCTAGTGAATTGGCCAGACTCAGGTTTCCAAAAGTACTCGATTCTCTTGTACGCGCCTCGCATCTGTGGCCATTCATTATGGAATGTAGCATCACGACCGAGTCCTTGATAGGTAGTGTCAGCATCGACCCTACTAATCCAGAATGGATACCAGATCTGTTCCGACTTCAAGAACTTAGCAGAAGAAGCAAGATCTTCAGGTACTCCAAGTTGTTTTGATACCCAATCAAGAAGAGTGGTCTTCGCTTCACCTTCATCATAGTGAACTCGAATCATATAGTGATCTGTGAACTTAACACCATCTACTGTTTGAGCAGTCCCACAATAGGGACAGATAAGTAGAAGGTCTTCAGGTCCAGCATCGAAAGTTGCATCACAAAAATTACATCGTGCCATTTCATTCACCCCTTCTTGGTGCGTTGTGTCATTATCAGCACCCTAATTCCTAAAACCGTCATTGCGATACCTACAATTGCTGCAAGTGCTCCGATACCAATCATCATAGCATCTGGATCAGGTGTGACATTAATTCCCATATAGAAGAATTGCCCGCCGAAACCAGCAACTATGATACCGATGAGACCCATCAAAGTCCACATGATTCGTTGACCACGTGTGATTGGAATCTCACCCATGATCACTTTTCCGGAATGACCATCAAGTGCCGCCTTGTACAAATCACCTTGGAATTTGTATCGAATGAGAGAGAATGGTGCTTGCATGTAGGTTGTATCCCTAACGGCAGTGTTTGTTCGACAATCAAAGAGCTCCTGCAAACCACTTGCAGCCTGTGCTCGGTGATTATCAGCAACACGTCCATGAATTGTTTTCTCGAATTCCTCTTGACCAATTTCTGCATTCAGCATTTCCGGTTCAAGATCCTTGATCACATCAAAGTTGTAGGGAATTCCTTTCTCAGGTTTTACGTCTTTTAGATAGTCCTCAAGACCGTAGAATCGTGCACCTTTCCTTGCGAGCAAAGGCTCGTGAGTATCAGTGTGCAGTTCATCTTGAACAGGTACGTAGCCTGTCTCATAGTCTGTATAGGTTTCAGTTCGTGTGGTTCCATCAGAATCTCGAACTGTCCTAGTTTTCTGTACCGGTACCTGAACTGTTTTGTAACCCTTGTAGTATGAATCAGCCTTGACCTTGGCGGTCCATACAGGTACGTAGATTAGCCTATTCTCGACGATTTGAGCATCCTTGACTAAGGACTTGTTCATACCCTTATTCTTATCGAGAAACTTTTGGAACCCGGTTTGACGCTCATCAGCATCAACTGCAGGTTCCATCAGGTGGTCACCAATCGCTTTACCTTCAATCGTGGTTGTGCCACCACAATATGGACAAGTAATTACGACATCATCGGGTCCGGTCTTAACATTACCATTGCAAACGGGACATTTGAACATGTCAGCCGCAGGTGCTTCAGAACCCATTGTCAAACTCTCCAGAGTCTGTATCTGAAC
>CAZMBV010000065.1:0-13019 GCA_964564335.1 uncultured archaeon | reverse complement strand
CTTCAGAACAGGTCCCATTAAGTCAAGTCAAGCAATTCGAAATTATTCATGAGATAGGACTACCCCGTGGCGTTCTGAATATGGTTCATGGTGGGTCGGAAGCTGTAAACACCTTGATTGAGAGCCCTGATACGGTAGGTATGTCCTTTGTTGGTTCTTCCCGAGTTGGAAAATTACTATACAAGAAAACTGGAGAATATAGGAAACGAGCTCAAGTTCAAGGCGGTGCAAAGAATTTCCTAACAGTCATGCCAGATGCGGATCTTGAAAAAACTGTTCCAGCTCTGATTACATCATTTTACGGATGCGCTGGGCAAAGATGTCTAGCTGGTGGTGTGCTATTAGCAATCGGAGATGTTTATGAGCCATTAAAGGAAATGATAGTAGAAGCAGCAAAGAAATACACCACTGGAAATGGACTTGAAGAAGGAGTGCAAATGGGACCGCTAGCCTCGAAGACTGGAATGGACAGGGTTCTGAATTTCATTAAAAGCGGTATTGATGAAGGTGCGGAATTACTACTGGATGGGAGAGGTATTGAAGTTCCTGGCTACCCTAATGGATACTTCATTGGACCAACCATTTTTGATAAAGTGACACGAGATATGACAATTGCAAAGGAAGAAATTTTCGGACCAGTAATTCCTATCATACAGGTGAAGGACCTTGATGAGGCGATTGAAATCATTCATGCAAATCCCTACGGAAATGCATCATCTGTCTTCACATCAAGTGGAAAGACTGCTAGGGATTACCAATATCGAGTGAAAGCTGGCAACATTGGCATCAACGTTGGAGTTGCAGCCCCAATCGCTACATTCCCATTCTCGGGTATGAAAGATTCATTCCTCGGAGACCTACACGGCCAAGGAAGAGATGCAGTCGAATTCTTCACTGAAAATAAGGTAGTAATTACGCGTTGGTTCTAGATGTTTGCTGGTGATATCATTGGATTTAGGCACATTCGGAGCAATTATCAAGTACGCAATGGAAATTGAAAGTAAAGTCAATGACTTCTACAAAGAAGTAAGTGAGGCTGCAAAAAATGATGCACTTGTGAGATTACTTGGAGATTTAGTAACTCGGGGACAGAAAAGAATCAACACCTTGGAACGAGTTCGCAGGGAAAATGTAACTGAAATGATACTTGAACCAATTGAAGGGTTTGATTCTGATTCATTTGGAATCGATGCAGATGCTTCACTAGCTCTTGACGATGCAACCATCAGAACAATGGCAAATAGCATCGAAAGCACGCTTCAGAAATTCTATAATACTGCTGCTAGAAAGATAGATTTCCTTCCTGAAGCGGAATATGCATTCGAGCTACTAGCTGAAAAGAATGAAGAAACCATTAAGCATCTAGAAGCGTGACGTTGGATAAACGATATGTCCATCCTTGAAAACAATAAGTTCACCTTCATCAAACTCAGTCCAATCTCCACTTGTCAGAATTCTAGTTGAGATGAGATACCCAGATTGATCGAGGGCTGATGGAATTTCACTTCGTAATTCCACATTTCCAAGTCTATCTTCGTGAGTCACTAGTTCAACTTTACCGAATGGAGCAAATTGCTTTGAATAGCGAAGGCCATTATTGTGATCATTCTCATCAGAATAACAGAAGAGAGAGGAACCATCTGAAAAGATGCAATTCAATGTATTCTTACCATCATTGATTTCGCGAAGAGTTTTTTCAATGACTTCAAAATCAGGTTCTTTCCATGTTATTGCTTTACGTTCTGATAGAATATCAAGAATATGGCAAAACGCTTGTTCTGAGTCAGTTTCTCCCAGTGGTCTGTATTTCTTGAATAGAAGTCTCTCAACCTGTGAAAGAGTGCCATTGTGAGCAAAGGCAAATTCACTATCTATAGAGTCAGTCTTCAGGCGTCGATAAAATGGATGAGTGTTGAGATAACTGGGAACTCCTCTTGTTGATCTTCTGACATGTGAGATTATTGTCTTGGAGTGTACGTATTGCTCCATGAAATCGTATAGAGCACTATTGAGTGCAGATTGTGGTTCTTTAACGATGCGCAGGCAGTTTTCCTTGTAAAATGCTAGTCCCCAACCATCAGGGTTTACTTGACCTCGTTGTTGGAATACATCTAGTGATATTTTGACTCTAATAGGTACATTGAAAGAAAGCCCCAGAAGATCGCACATTGAGTTATTCCTCTTTGAAATCAATACATGAATTGCTTGTAAATACTACCACAGTTCATCTTCATCTTCGGATTCCTTTTTTTGTGTTTGATCTTTTTCCCACCATGATTTTTGCTTCTCCAACTTATCCCAAGGAGTAGTTGGTTTTGGAATTGGATAGCGCCATAGTACAATTACGCAAAAGAGAAATTGAAAGGGGAGAGGTATAGTAAACATTACAATATGTAGCCCAAACGCATATGCTATTATCAACATAAAAGGAATATAGAAGATATAAACGCCATCACCAAATATGGATGCAATTAAAGCACGACGTCTGGTTGCTTTTCCTTCGTAATATCGGTAGATTTGCAAAACCGGTACTAATCGTAATAAAACAAGAGGGAATAATTGAATTATTACTTCTAGTGGAAGTATTTCGAATCTATAAGAAGGAGAAGAAGAAGGGAAAACAGAAGGTGATGATATAAAACTCCATATTAATGATAGAAGCATTATTTGAGAGTCGAATCCATAACTGCTTATCATCAGTAGGAAAGGAGCAAATAGGCCGAAGAGTAATACAATTGCTGAAATCTGTTTTGATTTCCGCTCTCTGCCATCAATCACTTCAGCGTTATGGCTGTCTACTGATTCAGATGCTCCCATCGTTTCTACCTATCAGATAGACATCGATGAACGATTATGAATTCTTCTGTCCAAGTTAAACCGTACTAGCTCCTCAGACTTCAGATATGTTCGAATTGAATTTGATATAACTATCAGTCGGATGTGATTCTCATTCTCTTGAAGTGTTTAACAGAGATTTCTTTGTTGGATCAGGAATCTGTGATGCAGTAATACTCTGTTCGCTAACCTCGCCCATCTATTCTACCCAAGGTAAATTCGTAAAGAAAGATAATGAATCATCTTATTGGCCTACAAATGCACTACCACAACTCATCCTCAGCTTCTTTCTTCTCTTGCTGAGAATCAGGTTCTTTCTCCCACCACGATTTAGGCTCTTCCTTACCTTTCCACGGAGCTGTCGGTTCAGGAAAACGAAATGTCAACAATATGAAGAAAGCGAATATTATCTGGAAAGGAAGCGGAATGTGATATGTGTCAGATCCAATCGTAAGAAACAATAGAAAAATTCCCGAGAAAGTAGTATATCCATCACCAAGTACGGCTGTAATGAATACACGATTCCTTGTTGTCTTTCCATTGTAATATCGATAAATCTGAAGGACTGGCACAATCCGTAATAATAAGAAAGGAAACATAGACATCATTATGTAAGAATCTATTATCGAGAACCCATTACTATACCATCCGGGCGATTGTTGATAGATCCAGAGCAGTCCTTGGATAATCACTGTCGGTTGCCATGAGTAATTGAACACTGAAATCAGAATAGGTGCAAATATTCCAAGCAATAGCATAATCGCTGTGAATATCAGTGATTTCTTGTGCATATCTGGAATCTGTGATTCAGTAATGCTTTCTTCTTCGACCTTTACCAATTAATACGCCCCATGTAAATTTGTAATCAAAGATATTGAATCGACTCATCGACTTACAAATGTACTACCACAACACATCATCGTTATCAGTAGGTTTCTTTTGTTCAGCTTTACGCTCATCAGGTTTCTCTTTTTGTGAATCAGAGGGCTTCTCCCACCACGATTTAGGCTCGTCCTCACTTTTCCACGGAGCTGTTGGTTCTGAGATGGGATACCTCCACAGTACTAGCAGACCAAATATCAATTGGAAAGGAAGAGGTAACATAAACATGCCCATCATAGCTAGTAATATGTAGGGAATTGTCATTATTAGAAAAATTCCATCTCCCACGAAACATGCAATCATTGCGCGTTTCCTAGTTGTCTTTTCATTATAGTATCGCCATATTTGATAAACAGGCGCTATTCGAAATAGGATGAGGGGAAACATAGACATCAAGGCATAAGGAGGAATTATTGTGAATCCACCGAAACTACCCATAGAGTTAGAATAATACATCCAAAACAATGATTGAATATAAGTTTGAGGTGGTCCCCAGCCATAGCCAAAGATTTGTATCGTAAGAGGGGCAAACAATCCAAGCAACAGCATAATCGCAGCTATCAGCTTTGAATTCCGTTTTTTCCCTTGAGTAGATGTCTCGTAGATATTCCCTTCGTCCAATTCTCCCATATTGTCCACGCAATATTCATAGGAGATTGAAAGATTATGAACCCTTCGTTCGTATCTATGCAGGAACAAGTTTTTCAGGTTTGAAATCTGTTCTAATAGAATTAAGGAGGGAAGTTAAGCGAACGTAATTTTCGTCTTCATGAAGTGAACGAGTCTTGTTTTGAAAATCGCCCTCATTTTCATATTTTACCATGTACACACTCTCATTCTGATGCTCAGCATTCTTCCAATGACCTAAAACTTCAATTCCATGTTTTGCATAAATCTCGCTAAATTGAGTTCTAATCTTATCTAGCTCTTCAACTGCTTCTGGTTTGACTGTTGTCCGATATAGCATAACTAAAGTCATGATTCCCACTATAAACTATAGTTAATTAATTTGTTTTAAGCTTACGGGTATGTAAACATCATGCTATACATTGAAATGCTAGAATGATTCTGAAAGCACTGTATTGTATCACCTTGAGGGTTGCACATGAAACAGGTCCGTTTGATTATCGTTGGCGCGGGAGACCGCGGAACAGTCTATGCTTCCTACGCAAAAGAACACCCTGATAGAGTCAAAATCGTTGGTGTTGCAGAACCCCGTGATTTCTATCGTGAGCGAATGATGAAGGAATATGATATTTCCGAAGTAAGAGCATTCACTGATTGGAAGGATCTTGCCAAGGAAGAGAAGTTTGCAGATGCGGTGGTAATAGCAACCCAAGATCACATGCACAGAGACCCTGCAATAAAACTAGCAAAGAGAGGGTATCACATACTTCTAGAGAAACCGATGGCTCCAGATGAGAAGGGATGCAGGGATATTGTGAAAGCAGTCAAGGGAAAGGATATCATCTTCGCTGTAGGTCATGTTCTTCGTTATACGAGATATACTAAGAAACTCAAAGAGATACTTGATTCTGGAAGAATTGGGGATGTGATTAGTCTCCAAAGACTAGAACCTGTTGGATATTGGCATCAAGCTCATTCCTTTGTTAGAGGGAATTGGAGGAAAGAGAGTGAGTCCTCATTCATGCTATTAACAAAGTCGTGTCATGATCTTGATTGGATTCGTTATATTATGGGAAAGAAATGCAAGACGATTTCATCCTTTGGTTCACTTACCCACTTTAAGAAGGAGAATAAACCTAACAATGCCGGGGAGAATTGCTTAGATTGTACCTATGAACCTCTGTGCCCCTATTCTGCAAGGAAAATCTACCTGGATTTTCTCACGCGTGGAAATACAGGATGGCCAGTGAGTGTAATAACGTCAGATACAACCAAGGGTGGAATTATTCGAGCAATAAGAGAAGGGCCCTATGGTCGTTGTGTATATGATTGTGATAATGATGTTGTTGATCATCAAGAAGTAATTATGGAGTTTGAAGGCGGAAAAACAGCTTCGTTTACAATGACCGCTTTTACCAAAGCAAGACAACGAGAAACTAGAATCTTCGGTACTAGAGGCGAGATTTATGGTAATGGAACAAAGATTCAGATTTACGAGTTCCTAACTGGAAAGTCTGTAATATTGGATACATCTGATGAAGACCCCTCATCACTAGCAGATCATGGAGGAGGGGACTATGGATTGATTCATGCTTTTATTGAAGCTGTGGCAGAAAACGACCCCAGCAAAATACTCTCAGGACCAGAAGAAACATTGGAGAGCCATCTCATGACCTTTGCAGCGGAGAAGGCAAGGGTGGATGGAAAAGTAGTAGACCTCAAAATCTGATCCATAACACAATACCAACGATTAGCAATACCAAAAATATTGACAATTCCACAATGGCTCTAGGATGAGTCAAGGTGATTTGCAGCGATTCCAAATTGAGTATCGTGTAGACTAAGAACAGAAGTGGAATTACACTAAGAATAATCATTATTGGTCCATAATTGACTGATTGCAATTAGAATGCCTATCATCGTCTTTGTGGCAAGATATTTTTAATAGTCTAGTAAAATCATTTACCTCTTTGGTAGTAGCCCAAGGGTTGGTAACAGCTACCTAAAACTTGGACGAAGTTGGACATCACTACAATAACTGTTTGAAGAACCAAAGGAAAATTGTAGGTCTTTTTATATCAAAATGACTGAACAGAACTCTGAGGTTGACCAGACACGTAGAATGACCTCACGGAGTCCAGTCCATTGCCGTTTATGGACGTACATCACTCCGGTGTCCAAGATTGTACAACTATCAATGAACGGTCCCGAGGTCAACAGTTAGCGCGATAATCGTAATTTTGGAGAACAACGATATTGAGTGCAGCTTCTATGCCCTCTTCGCGGCTTGGTTCTCACCGGCCGTATGCCTCAGGACGTGTATGAGTACGCGCGAACCGTTCTATATTGTTATAATAGTATATTGCTCAAAGCACATATTTCTTGTAAGGATCATCCACCTCCAACAGGAGGAAATATTACAACAAGGTCATTTTCAGTAAGCTTTTGGTTCATTTCGATTACCCTTTTTCCATTGACCATGACAATCTTTGCATCGTCTCTAGAAATTTCAAGCTGTTGAATGAGTTCACCTATGGTCGTTCCTTGGCTGTGCACTGTAAAGGCTTCGCCTATCTCAAGTCCTTCAGGCCCAAATCTGCGTAAAGTAGCGTATAGTTTGACATTGATCTGCATCATCAACATCCCTTAGTAGTAATCAACATCAACATCTTCTTTTGTGTATCCATGACCTTTGAGATGCTGTCCACCACAGAGAAGAACCATATTAAATGGGAAGAGCCCGATTCGATCATCATCTTTCATTTGATAATTCTTCTTTGCGAGGTTTCCATTGATGAAACAATCACCTAAATCTTTTTCATGAAGACCAAGACGTTCTACAAAACGCGCAAAGGTTTCGTTCTCGACAAAATCCACCATCATTACAGTATCTTCGCAAGCACTACTTCCAGGGACAAGTGAACGTAACTTGCCATACAAGTGAATCTCTATCATTACGTGATATTTGAAGTATACAGAGAAAGGTGTTTCCATATGGAAGTCCAATGAAAAAAGAGAGAAAGGAGAAGTTAGTATCTTCTCCTATTATCTGCGAAACTTAGACTCCCTTGAAGACCTCATCTAGCTCCTCATCTGTTACATCGAATGTAACATTGTGAGGCGGAAGTGGTTCAGTCTTAAAGAACTCTGGTAACCTATCATCAGCAGCTGTGAAGCCTGCTCTCTTGTTGAAGTCACGTTCATTCTTCAAAATGGCCATTCCATATTCACCAACATCAATTTCTTTTCCAAGAAACGCATTCACTGTGTCTACCATACCATTGAAGCCATCATCAAAGTCTAATATTGCAAATGCAATGAATATACAATAACCAACGGCATCAAGATATGCTGTTGTGGCTTGAAAAGTTCTTGATAGGTCTGCTTTCTTTACATCCCTTGGATCAGTCACAGTTCCTTTGATTCCAAGAACCTCAGCAGCAATCGTGTAACCTGCAGTGTGATCAGCACCCATTGGAGTTGTAGCATAGGTCACACCAATGCCACGAATAGGACGTGGGTCATAAGCAGGCAGTGCTTGACCTTTTACGACTGGTATTCTTGTTACACCGAAAGCCTCCCCTGCACTCTGTGTACCTGAAGCGACTATTTTTCCAATGACTGAATCTGCTTTGTAAGCTTCTTTCAATGTTTCAATTGCAGCAGCGCCATCACCATATTTGATAATTCCACCTTCCATAAACATTGCCAGAGTATTGCCAGCCTCAATTGTATCTAATCCAAGATCATTACAGAGTCTATTCATCTCTGCGACATCATAGAGTGAGTCAATGTTCAAATTCGCACCAAGAGCCCATGCTGTTTCGTACTCCAAGGGTGAAACATGAGCTTTCCCAGTTTTTTCATATGGTACTACATTGGAACAAGACATAACACATCCAGGATGACATGCATGAGCATATCGACCCTCAGCGGCATCGCCAAACTTTTCCTTTACTTTGTCCACGAGTTCATGAACTGCTTCACCAGAAATCTTCGCAGCGCCATTAAAGCGGCCAGAACTGAAACCTTTGGTAGGAAGGCCACCACCCTCACTTAGGATATTCTGAAGAATATTGGTTCCATAATTCTTGAGACCGCCGTAAGGATTGCCTTCATCATCATTTAGCTTTCCAGTCACTGCATGTTTCTGAAGCGCTTCACGAAGTGCAGTTCGTCCCTTATCAAAGCGTTCCTTATCTTTCGGGGTTGGTATAGTTCCACCAGTCGGATCGGAAATAACAGCTACAATGCGTTTTGATCCAAATACAGCACCGAGACCACCTCTTCCAGCGTACCGACCTGGATCTGTGTTCTCTGGATTATTTCCGAAGACCCCAGCACACTTCATGAGCCGCTGACCTGTTATTCCACATCCAATGATTCCTGGCTTAACTGGATAATCCTTCCAGATTTTTCCAATTAGTTCGTATAATCCGATGCCAGCATAATTGTTGGTTTTTACTATCTTGCAAGAGTCCTTTCTGACTACGATACTAAACCAATCCTTCGTGTCAGTGGGTGGTGCTCCTTCTATAATAATTCCTCTGACTCCCAGACGGCCCAATCGATTTCCCGTAAGTCCACCTGCATTGGCTTCTTTGATACCACCAGTTAAAGGTGATTTTGCACCGATGCTCAAACGACCTGAAGAAGGTGCAGGAGTTCCGGCGAGAAGCCCAGGCGAAATTACAATCTTGTTAAATTCTCTTAACGGATGACATGTTGGTTCAACTTCTTTGTTGACCACTGCCGAAGTGAATGCTCTACCAGCTAAGGTTTCGTATTCCTTCGGGACAGATTCCCATTTGTGACTTTGATCATTCATATTTATTCTGAGTATCTTACTCATCACTCAACCTCCAAAAGTAGTGAAAATAGGGATACTGTGACTAATATGTGATATGGTCTCTATGGTCATATCGATATGAATGAATATTCACATCGAGTAGTAATAGAAACTCTAGAAATCCATGTAATCATTAAAAACTGTTGAGCTCCATGAGATAAGGAACATAACCTGTTACATTCACGGGTTTTCCTAGCTGGCGCAGAAGCAATACAATTTGTCCACGATGATATGTTGCATGATTAATAATATTGAATACCATCTCTTCCCTTTTTAGATAGAGTTCTCCAGCCCGAGGAGGCATCTTTGCTGCATCAATCCCATTTCCTTGGATTAAATCCATAATCGAACCATTACAACGATGTAAAAACGAGAATAGGGTTTCCCGTTCTAAACTCTCAATCTGTACTTCTTCAGGTTCTTTGTTTATCCAACGATAGTACCACTGGGAATGACCTTGAGTCATGTGAAGATATCTATCTCGAATACATCCGGTATTTGGACCTACTTCTTGTAAGAATTCTTCATCTGTAAGTGTCTGTACAACGACCCAGATTTTTTCGTCTGCCCATAACATGTACTGTCCCATTCGCAGCAAAAGTGACATGAGTGTAGGCAAGTCTGTGTATACTTAAACTAAATTACTGGAGCAATGGTTTCACGTAGATTCTTCAAGAAGCCATTGACTTACTTTCAGCATAAGATTCCACTCTGAATCTGGGTCGGGTGTAGTATCCCAGAAATCAGTTCCATCTCTCATACTTCCTTCTTCATATTCAGGGTGAGGACTTGAAAGGAATACAGTACCATTACCATACTCGAATGCGATCATTCCTGCAAATCCAGTATCAGTGTAAGTACAGATTGGAATAATTCCAGTCATATTATCCGAGATAAAGTACCCAGAAGCCTCGTAGAACAGAGTATATGATTCGGGTTCATTAGAGAGATCTGGACCAGTTGACTCACGGTTCACATTCATCTCAAGAAGCCAATCGCCACTTCCGTTGCAGTCCGCAGAGAGAACTCCATCAAAGAGACCAAGCCTATAGCTTGTAGCATAGGATGCGCCTCCATCCACACCAAAGTACGAACCTCCATCAAGAACAAACTGGCGAACTATTTCATAGTCATTTAAAATCTCACAGCGTTCATCACACCAACATCCTCCAGGTGCGACAAGTATGTCGTAGGAATCTAAAGCTCCATTGGCTACATCATCTCCAGTAATCACGGAAACATCAGCGCCCATCCAACGAAACATTGCCTCTAGAGCAAATTGAGAGGCGGCAGTTGTTCCATGGTCATCATAGACTGCAACGCTCACGCCAGCTAGAGGTCTAGGTTGAAACACTGACAAGTAAAGAAGGGAGGACACAAGAATTACCACGACAACAGCAATAGCTGCTAGTGCTCTTTTACTAGACTTAGAAACGATCATCGCGTCACAATCCACTTAACTATCCTATGAAAATGTACAACTCTATGCTAAAAGGGAAATCTTTCAAGCAATCTAGTAGCAAGAACGTACTCTCAAGCGCAATGTGTGATGAGCAACTACTACGACCACGACTGGAACTAACACAACAACAACTCAAACAACTCCTATTGATGGATTGAGCTGGGTGATTCCTGTACTCGTTGTGGTAATAGTAGTTTTCGTACTTGTCATATTTGTACAGACTCGAAAGAAGTAGCATCTGCAAGAATTTGCAAGTAACAAGCAAAGGCTATGAGTTCAATCTCAGTGGAGGAAAGAATCGACCAGTCCGACCCATATAGGAGTTATATTCATCCCCAAATGCATCAATCAGCATCAACTCCTCACTCTTAGCAATAGATGGGAATGAGCAAGAGATGAGTAGTGAGAATATGATGCACAGCACATTAGCAGTGATTATTGCTATTGAAATGGTGAAGACAATGAAAACAGTATACATAGGATGTCTTACTTTTCTATAAGGGCCAATCTCTATCAGATTATGACCATCCTTTATCGATAAATCAGCGGAGTATTGCTTATCGAGGGTGGAATGAGTCCAATAGAGAAAAGGGGTACAGAGAAGAGCTGCTACAACACCCAGCCATCGTATAACTGACGGTAATGAGAATGAAAACCACAGAATCAGAGGAATATAGACTGCGTAGAGTATGAGTGTAACGATATAAGCTACAATTCCAAATGACAAGATTCCCATTACTATTCGATTGGGTTCATACTTGTCACCTGCTGCTCTTCGAGATGCAGGAAGTCGGTATCGTATGCGAATTGCTCCGAATATAGCCCATGTGCCTACTATAAGCAGGCGTAAGAGAAGTTCTTCCTCCATTTGTACCAGCCTCTTCTACACTATCACTCTTGTTTGAACTAAAGGGAACATATACTCATTGAATCACATCATAAGAAGGTAATCATTAGTATTGTTTGAAGAGCGTATCAATCGATGCCAAGTAGACTTCAACAAATTTCGCCTGGCCAAGAAGAGCGTCTGATGCTCGAGTGATTTTATCCCAAGTCGATGTCATTTCATCAGAAGTTGGAAAATCAGAACTATCAGTTGCTTCTAATGTATCAATGCCGGTCGGGAGGTTCTTTATGTCTTCTGCAGATTCTCGTATATAATCTTCGTAGATATCAGCTAGTTTGGCTAGCATTGCATGATTACTCTCGATTAGCAGGAGGAATTTCTGTATTAGAGGGTGGTTTCTGAAATCCGGACGATTGTTCCAAGAACTGCCCACCAAAGGTACATTCTTTCTTCCAACAAAGGATCGTGGGTATGTGCTGAATTTTCCAATCAGATTTTTTTGTTTCTCAACCTCAATCTGAATTTGCGTTGATAGTTCACTAATGATGCTGAAGTACTCTTTCAACTTGCCTGAGATTTTCTCATCATTCAGAAGGTTCTCCGTGGAATCGTTTTGTGTACCATCCCATCCACCTAATGTATCAATTTGGGTTGAAAGATCATATGCTTTAGCTAATGTAGTGAGCAGCTCTTGTGGTTTCATTTGAGTTTCTAGTTCATTAATTTCGAGATATTTGACATCTATATTGTCATGAACAACCTCAATAATCTCCCACTCGACTCGATCAAGAGCAGCTTCAAGAGGGCCCTGATCACCAAGACCAGAGAGTCCACTACGTATTGAAACTTCTTCTGTCTGTGATGTCAATGCAAAAAGTCTGTTGAGCATCGCACTCAACATTACTCTATATCTCTGATTTCCAAGAGAGATTATGACATTTTGTTCTTCGAGTGATTTGAGCAGGTCCACATCACCTATCCTTTGTAATTTGATAGGTTGAATGGCTAGTTCAACTTCGAATTTTGGTGGCAGTAAATCGTATTTTACGTGATTCTGAACTACATGCTGAATTGCTAATCCTAAAACACATAATTCGCCAAGTCCTCTAACTGCAAGCACCAACTGATTGGTAGAATATCCAGATTCAGCAAGTAGTTCTGTTGCAGTATTACTATGTTGAAGGAATTCCGTTATGTACTCCATGACTTAACCTCTTGCATATCCTTGAAAAGCTCACGAATAAAGAGGAACTTGCTTAATGAAAGAACTGCGTGATGAAGCATATGATGATATTGTGGATATCCATAAAGAAAAATCTCGACCATCTAACCATGATTCTTGAGGAGGATCATCTGATATGCCATGAGAAGTTTTACCAGGCAGCCATCGCAAGATTATCAATCCTGACATAGAGATTGATTGCAAATGAATTGATGATTTTCATTTTATCGAATATTACTCGCAACCCTACCAATTTGAAGACCAATATAGAGAATAGCAAGTGTCAGTGCTATCA
>CAZMBV010000064.1:0-13029 GCA_964564335.1 uncultured archaeon | reverse complement strand
TGGAGCACAAGCTTTTAAAACAGAATACTTGTGGAAAGCCCGAGCGGGCTAATCAGAGAATACTCTGTGCGCCATCATTAACATGAGGTCTTAACATGCCAGTAGCTGACATCGAAAAACGTAGGTTAGCACAGCATTACTTGCTGTACAAGTCAATTTGCCGATACTGTGGTGCATCTAATCCACTGAAGGCAAAGAAGTGCAGGAAGTGCAAAACAAAGGACCTCAGACCAAAGAGGCGCTCAAAGAAGTAGACTACTGGTTTATGGTCGGGATCAACGGGCCGGTGGTCTAGCCCGGCTATGACGTCGCCTTCACACGGCGAAGGTCACGTGTTCAAAAAATTCAGGAATTCCCTGAATCTGAACAAATCACGTCCGGCCCACCACCAAAAGCAACAGACTGGGGTATCATAATGCCAAAACAAATCTATGATGTCGAAAAGTTCCTCGAAATGACTGAGGACGCAGAGGAGTGCCGTGTAAAGAGAAGCAGCGATAATGTAAAGTTAAAGCTCCGTACAACCAGATACCTCTATACTATTGTTCTTGAACCTCAAAAAGCTGAAGAGGTTCTACAACGGGTCCAGTGCCAGGTTGTAGAAGCTAGAGCAGAAAAAGAAGAGAATTAGATCTCGACTGTTTCATTCAACTCAGCAACTTGGGCTTTTCGTCCCTTCTTCTCCAATTTTTCTACGAGGGCCTCACATGACTCTGACTCACCATGAACCGTATAGAATTGAGGCTCACCAGGTATTTTCAACAGCATATCTAACATCCCCCGTGAATCTGAATGTGACGATAGATGATGTTGTTTAATATCAGCCGTTACATCAAAATCTCGATTTCCTACAGATACTTTGCCATTAGCTAAAAGTTCTGCTCCAGGAGTTCCTGGAATCTGATAGCTCACGAAGATAATAGAGTTCTTTGGATTGTCATACATCATTTTGAAGTATAGATGGGATGCTCCGCCTTTGAGCATACCTGCAGGTGAAATAATAATCCCGCCTTTCTTAACTGCTTTAGTACGATTATGATTATCATGAATTGTGATTGAGCGGCTTACTGCTCGTTGGAATGACTTTGGACTTTGGAGATACGATGGATGTCGTACTAGAATGTCATTAACTGCTCGTGCCATCCCATCAACATAGATAGGATACTTTCGAGGAATATCACTCTGTTCGAGAATACACATGATTTCTTGACTTCTACCAACTCCAAAAGCTGGAATCAATGCAGATCCTCCACGTTCAAGGGTCTCTAATACGGTATCAACGAGCCCCACTTCAGTCGCTTCTCTAGGTGGATTAATTCTACGTGCGTAAGTGCTTTCTGTTACTACAACATCGTGTTTGGGAAGGTTCTTTCTGGCTCCAGCATTTAACTGAGACTCTGTAGCATTAAAATCACCTGTGAATAGAACTCTCTTACCATTCACTCGGATTGAAACCAAAGCACTCCCAGGGATATGTCCTGCATTGAATAGGGTCATTTCGAATGGATGGCCTAATGGTATGGTTTCTTCATAGGCTGTCGCTTGGCACTGCCTTCGAACCAATGCGATATCATTCCTCTCATAGGGTAATCTTCCACGAGATATCTTGTACATATCACGAAGGAGGAGGAGACTTAGATCTCTTGTGGCAGGAGTGCAAAATAGGGATGCATCAGTTTCTCTAAGAATTCTCGGTACGCCCCCAGAGTGGTCAAGATGAGCATGAGTAATAGCTATGCCCTGTAAATTATCAGTTGGAATCATATCAGGAAAAGAGGGAGGATCTGTGAACTTGACACCATAGTCCACAAGAACACTTTCATTTTTTTCCTCAAGATAGAATCCTGAACGACCAACCTCTCTACAGGAGCCTAAAAATGTAAGTTGTGTCATGAATTGTTACTTCCTTTCGCTTGCCTTGGAGTATATAAGAAAAGGTTTTCCCAACGACGTAATTATTAGAAAAAGTGTGATTTTTTGAAATATTCTTCAAAGTTCAATGACGGGTCATAAAACGAAATCTATATCAGATGTCACCGTATCATTCTTGTGAGCTTCTACAGTTGTAGGCGGAGAGACGTCGGGTGACGGAGGAAAACACTGGCAAAACTTCCAGCAGTAACAAACAGGGAAAAACACTGCGGGATAGCAATGGCATGGACTGCATACTAGTAGGCAATAAGAATGTCATGTCTTATGTCTTGGCTTGTGTCACATTGTTCAATAAAGGTGCAAATGAAGTCGTCATTAAAGCAAGGGGCCGACTAATTAGTCGTGCCGTAGATGTCGCAGAAATTACACGTCACAGGTTCATTGAAGAACTCGTTGTAAAAAGTATCGAAATTGATACTACCACAGTACAAACCGACAAAGGTAGCGACCTTAACGTGTCGACAATTGACATCACTCTTGCCAAATAGACAGACCTATAATGCCTCGCCCGAGGTCCAGCCTGTGCTGTGACTTCGAACATCGCGAGGATGAACAAATGCGACTACCGGTCTGTAATTTCGACATAGAGTCTGATATGTTATGTCCAAACTGTCAAGCTAAGCTTGATCGCGGAGAAATCACTGGATTTGATGTTCAATTTAGTAAGTGGTTACTTGAGAAAGAAAAGCAATACCCAAGTCTTGATGATTTGACCCTACGAAAAGCTGCAATGGCTGGAACTAACTTGATTCTTGTTGTGAACAAAAATAACAAGGAACTACTACTTGGTGAAGAAACCTTAATTCAAGAGTTAATACAAGAATTTGGAGAACCAATCATTATTGAAGGGGCTCCAAAACTACGCCGGATAGTACGGGAGTTCATCTCACCTGCTAGTGAGATTGGAGTGAATAGCCTGTGGTTACCTGAGGGAACGAAAGAGAACATTGTTATGCTTCGAGAGGAGGACCGTGACCGTATCAAATACACAAAGGAGGAATTACGGGTCATAGTTTCAGCTATTATGGGTGAATCAGTTCTCTTTGAGTATCAGGATGATAGAAGGCATCAAGAAGAAACCATTGAGACACCTGACGAGTTTGATGAGAAGATGAAAGAGATAGGGGAAAGGCGATTCTGAGTTTCTATATACGATTGATTGGATGATTCTTCATTAACTCGCGTAGTACTACTGTAGCATAGGATCCTTTTCTCAAAATGAATTTCACTAAGAGACCCTCATCCTGTATTGAGGCCTCCCAAGCAGACAAAGCGATTGAAGCACGATGCAATCCTCCGGGTGCATCAATTGATCTCATTTGGGAATTTCTGAAATCTTTGAATGTAATCCCTTCTGCAGTCAGAAGTTCTCTCATCATTTCTGATTGTTTTGTGGGCGGAAGATGAGTAGCATACCCTGGAGATGGCAAGGCTAACGCATATTTCATATCGATAACTTGTTGTCTGCGTTCTTCTAGTGTCGTTTCAGTAACAAATAGCCAAGAGTCCCTACCAGAGTGTGTTTCATCTAGAGCAATCAAGAAATCGCCTGGTTCAGGAATAACATGGGACATTCCACTCTTGACCCGCGTACTTAGTAAACGATTGAAAAGATACGATTGATACGCATGAACCATTAGAGTAAGGATTCGCGACGGAATTCTTGTCACAGCTCGTTTGAACTCACCAGGATGTTTCACGAGCTCATCCATAACTGTTCGTTCATAATGCAAGTCTTTTGGAAAAACATCAATGATTTTCTCAGTAGGAGTTAAACTCTCGGCGAGTTCAGCTCTAGCGTCAAGCAGTTCCTGGTTCTCATATTCACCAGGCATGCAAAGAATCGATCGAATCATTCCTTCAAAATCACGCTTGACAAGATGTTTTCCTGCAATATGGGTATTAGGTCGCGCAATTCCAAAGCGTTGAATGCCAAAGTAGTTGAGTAGCTGTGAAGATTGAACTTCTTCTGCGACTTCTAGAGCTTTATCTAAAGAAACGTCTATGTCTCGTAGTAAGATTGTGAATCTATTTCCTAAGAGGTCCCCAATTTGCACAAGTCGTCGTGAAGGTTCAATGTCACGTATTTCTACATTTGAGAGCTCCAATGTTCCCAGCCCATTTGCTGCACGTATTGGAGCTGTCATCATCTGGACTGTGACAGCACGTTTATCCTTCAATCCCGCATAGCTAACTAAATTTCGCGGAAGCCTCAATGATGATGCGATGATTGTGGATACGTCCATTGTGGATAGTCCCATTTTCTGAACTGTGAAACCAACATATTTTGTCTTCTTGCCTTCAAAGATAGGTTCCCCAGGTGGGCGATTCGACCATTCCTTGAAAGATAAAATTTCGTTATCAATTGTTATCTCTTCTACAAGAAAATCTTCATATCTTGTCTTGAGCCGTCCACCAATACCAGCACAATTTGTTGTATAAAGCTCCATCCCAACAGCCTTCTCTAAAGGATGGGCATCTTTCATAGAAACCCCTCTATAGCAGTTTCAAATCTTTTGTGACTTCATCAACAGATTCAGATTTTGCAGGTCCAATACCAATTACTGTTAATGTTCCAGGAGGTAGCTCTGTCATTCCAGCATCTCTAATAATAGCATGCGGAAGATTATGAGTAATTGCTTGACGCCTTAATTCCATTATCTCTTCCTCTGAATCCACTTTAACAGCAACTTTCTTCTGCCCCTCTCTCATCCATGCACGCCATTCTTCTTGCTTGGTTGTACGAGCTCGCTCTGCAGCACTTACCGAACCATGTGCAACCTGTACAGCTGTTTTCCCTTTACTCATACCTAGATCAGTTCGCACGGCAATGACCTGTTTATATTTGAATTTCCTTGCAGATATCATCTGAGCTCAATTGCTTCTTCCGAGGAGAGGGTTAAAAACGTGCGCTCAGCTCCATTAAGTGGAGATAATTATGAACCATGACGCTATTATCGTTGGTGCAGGACCAGCTGGTCTACTCGCAGCAAATGAGATAGCTAAGAGAGGATTTGCGGTTCAAATATTTGAAGAGCACGAGCAAGTTGGTCAACCAGACCACTGTGCAGGTCTACTGAGTACATCAGGATTGAAACGATTAGGGATTAAGTTACCAAAAGATATCATTCAGAATACTGTCATGGGTGCCAGAATTTATTCTCCTGCAGGACATTCTATAATGATAAAGAGAGGAAGAAGAGAAGCTAACGTCATAGATAGGAAAAAGTTTGATGCCTGGCTTGCATCTAGAGCAATTGATTCTGGTGCGGTAGTCACTACGAAAGCAAAGGTCAAAGCGTTCGTCAAAAAACAGAGGAAAATCCAAGGTGTTAGTGTAGGTACTGAAAGGAATGAAGAGCATACTGCAAGAACATTCGTGGTTGCAGAGGGTTCTCGCTGTCGTCTGTCAGGGAGTGTTGGTCTTCCAGTTGTTCAGAGATCAAGCAAATATCCTGCATTCCAATATGAGGTTTCAGGAGTAAATATTGATGAAAGCATTGTGGAAATGTTCTATGGAAAACAGGTTGCACCAAGTTTTTTTGCATGGATTATCCCACTTGGTGAAAAAAGAGCAAGAATTGGATTGGCTTCTCGAAATAAATCAAAGATGCGTCTTGATGCCCTGATGCGTCATCATAGTATCATTTCTGAGAGAATGAAGGGAGTAAAGATAGAACGTTCACTTGGAGGAATTGTATTAGTCGGAATGCCAATATCCAAGATGACGATGGAAAACGTAGTAGCTATTGGAGATACTGCAGGAATTGTGAAAGCGACCACTGGGGGAGGTGTGATCTTAGGAGGGATGACTGCAAGAGTTGCAGGGAAGATTGTTGCAGATTCACTATCATCTGATGAATCTCCAGAGAAGGTTCTTTCGCAATATAATGGAAAATGTAAATCGATGATCTTCAATGAACTTCGAATTATGCACTTAGCACAAATGGCATTGAACTCCTTAGATGACAAAGGACTAGATTCTGTTATCAAAGATGCATCTACTAAAGGATTACTTGATGTAGTCAAGAGTGAAGGGGATATGGATCTTCAGGGAAATGTGATTAAAAGACTGCTAAAGGACCCGCGAATGATTCTAACTGGACTCCGAGCAATTAGATACATCAATCCTTTTTTATGACTACATGATGGTGACGAAATAACCAGAGGCAATCTAGATGACCGACACACAAGAAAATGGAGTATTGGCAACTGCTCAAAAACTGTTAGAGCAGCACACACTCTGTGACAAATGTCTAGGTCGCCAATTCGGTTGGCTCAGTACAAATACAACAAACAAGGATAGAGGATATTCTCTGAAACTTACCTTGTGTATGTCAGCAGATGCACTATTGAAATCGGGGAAGAAAACGATAGGCAATAGCGGAATAAGGTCCCTTGCAGGTAATGGTATGTTTGAACCAGCAAAAGCTCTTGCAGAGAAAAATGGTATCGACTACGAAACTCAAGATTCCTGCTATCTCTGCACAATCGATGATGAATCGGTATTCGAGAGGATTCCATTGGTTGCTGAAAGAATTGTAGGATTGGCAAAGGATGTCGAGTTTGAAACATTCTTAGTAGGCTCTATACCGCCTCCGTTGCTAGCAGATCGTCAGGATGAACTGAGTGGCATTCATTCAATAATGCATGCAGAAACCCTGAAATCGCACTTCAATCGCGAACTCGGAATACAACTCCATGACCTATTACAGAAACCTGTTGATTTCATGAAACCAGACGTAGTATTTGTTTATTCAATGGAGTCAGATGAGATTAAGATCCAGATAAATCCTGTATTCATCTATGGTAGGTACAGAAAACTAGTCAGAGGAATTCCTCAAAGTAAATGGGACTGTAAGAAATGTAGGGGCAAAGGATGCGCTGAATGTAATGGGACTGGGCGTAAGTACCCTGATTCAATATCTGAATATATTGGAGTTCCTACGCAGTCTATTGCAGATGGGTCAAGATTCAAGTTTCATGCAGCAGGAAGAGAAGATATTGATGTTCTCATGCTAGGGAATGGACGACCTTTTGTTATAGAAATAACAGATCCAAGAGTGAGAACACCAGACCTTGATGAGATTACAAAAAGTATCAATGATGAGGCAGAAGGAAAAATCGAGGCACACGAGTTAGTTCTCACTGATAGATATCAACTTCAGAAGCTGAAGGAAGATGCCTCGACCAATGTAAAAGAGTATGAAGCACTAATTGAAACAGAGAGACCTGTGACAGAAAAGGAACTACAGAAAGTAGAGGAATCTTTCAAAGCTGTGGAGATTGAGCAGAGAACTCCTCACCGAGTTTCTCACAGGCGAGCAGATTTGGTGAGGAAGAAAGTAATTCATGAGATTTCTTTAAAGAAGGAAAAAGATGGTCTTCTCAGAGCAATGTTCAAGGTGCAAGGGGGAACATACATCAAGGAATTAATCTCTGGAGATGAAGGGCGAACTACACCATCTATAGCCGAGAAACTAGGAATAGTGTGCAAATGTGCAGAACTTAACGTGACAGCAATCTACAGTGAAGGCCCCTAGAAGTGTTAGGTTCATCAAGAAATCGTAGCTGTTGCGAAATCCTTAAGTGGTGACCCAAGAGGTCATGCTGGAACTCGGGTGTGGTTCAGCTTATGCAGAGCCCCGAGTGGCAATAATTCGTAGTGATGTCTTATGGTCAAAAAGAGTCATGGATACCGAGCCCGGACACGCAGCCTGATGAGTAAGAGAATTCGTCAGAAAGGTCTAAGTTCACCAAGCAAGGTGCTTATCGACTATGAAGTAGGGCAGAGGGTGGATATTGTAATCAACCCCGGCTTCCACAAGGGAATGCCACATAGAAGGTATCATGGTAGAACAGGTGTAGCTACTGCTCTGAGAGGCCGAGCAGTTGTTGTAGATGTTAGCCTTGGAAAGGCAACGAAGACTCTTATCATTAGACGTGAGCATCTCCAACCAAGTAGGGGCTGAGGGATTAAAAATGCCTAAGGAGATAATCAGCGAAGAAGAAATTACCCTTCCTCAAGTCAAGAAGATTCTGACTCAGAGAGGAAAGGAAGGAGAACTTTCATTTCAGCAATCAATAACTCTTGAACATGCTTCAGCCTTTTCAAAGATGGCACCTGCAGTATCTGCAAAGCTAGTAGATAAGTTGATGAATAACTATAATCTTTCAAGAGCCCAGGCAGTTCAAATTGTTAACATAGCTCCAGTTAATCCAGAAGAGCTAAAGACAATAATCGATGCCCGTTCAACGAACCTTACTGATGATCAATTCATCGAAATTGTGGACCTTATTATCAATAAGAGATCATAATTAATCGTTTTGAAATTCTATGAACTACTGATTACAAAACACTATTCATAGAGTTCGCGGTCCGATTACTTTTTATCATTACCTGACAATCAATACATCAATGTATCCGAGTAGAACTGGATGTGCAAAAAAATGGAAGGACAACAAAACAGGCAGTTTGAAACGCATGCATACGTCCTTTCAGTGGTTCCGCCGAAAGAGTCCTTTCGTGATTCTCGACCCCGAGGGGACACAGTAATACAGAGCATTGGAGAGGCTCATTTTACACTTCTTGAAATGATTCCACATATGGGAATGAAGCTAATTCCTCAAGAACGTGTTTCTATTGAACGGAACGCTAAGAGTAAGATCGACCATGTCAGAAGGCGCATCTTCTATGAGGACCTTGTTCCTGAGAGCGTAACTGAGCTTCCTTTGGTTATAGAGATGCTAGTAACGAAACATGAGCATAAATATGTGCAATTCTTCAACGAATCTGCTCCAATAACGACTAGGATGCATTCACTTCAGTTGCTTCCGGGAATCGGACAGACACTAATGTGGGCGATTTTAGAAGAGAGAAAACGAGATCCCTTCAAGAGTTTTGACGATATTGCAGCAAGGACAAAACTTCAGAACCCAAAGAAAGTCATAACATCTCGTATAATCGATGAAATTCGCGAAGATGTCAAACGTTGGCTGTTTGTACGACCTCCAAAGCGCGATGAGGACGAACGTGACAAACCTCGTTCACCAAGAAGGTAGATGTATCATTACGCAGGTGAGTTTCCTGTCAGACGACGAAATCCGTGCACTTCTCAAGAAATACAAGGTGAAACCTACAAAGAAACATGGTCAGAGCTTTCTAAAGAACCAAAGTGTAGCTCGTAGCATAGTTAGTGCAGCAGAAATATCAAATAATGATACCGTTCTGGAGATAGGTGGGGGACTTGGTATTCTCACTAAACAACTTGTTCAGGAAGCTAAGCATGTTCATGTAGTTGAGTTAGATCCTGGACTTGTAAAAGCTCTCCGAGATATATTCAGTGATTATGACAATGTCAGTATTATTGAAGGAGATGCTCTCAAAATTTCACTTCCAAATGTAACAAAGATTGTTTCGAATCTACCTTATAGTATCTCATCAGAGATAACTTTCAGAATATTACATGAGATTGAATTTGAGCGAGCAGTCCTCATGTATCAGAAGGAGTTTGCTGAGAGACTAAGTGCACTTCCAGGAACCTCTAATTATTCCAGATTATCAGTCAATATTGGATACCAAGCAGAAGTTGAACATCTATTGGATGTTCCAGCAAACATGTTTTACCCAATACCCGCGGTGGATTCTGTTGTTGTTAGACTGAGGCATATTACTAAAGGACCTCGTGCTAAGGATGATGATGTGTTCTTTTGGATGGTAAATGGAATCTTTCCATATCCTAACAAACATTTGAGAAAGGCTTTGAGAATCTGGTTCCGAAATATGAAAGTAGACAAGAACTTGACTGATGTTGTACTTGAATATTGTAAGCAATATCCAAAGGGCGATGAAAGACTGAGAACAATTGACATTAAGAAATTAGTGATTCTTTCTGACTCGCTTCTCAATTTAATTGAAACAGGAGAACTTCCAGATCCAAGAGGGGCCAAGCCGTGAGCGAATCCTTTGATTTCGATGTGTTGGATGGTGTCTATGAACCAGCAGCAGACACCTATCTCCTACTGGATGCTATAGCCATCAGTTCTACGGACTCTGTACTAGATGCAGGGTGTGGAGCAGGATTAGCATCACTTGTTGCCGCTACAAAAGCAAAACGAGTCGTCAGCATTGACATCTCCTTTCTCGCCGTTAGAAACACATCTGAGAATCTTAGAAGAAATGGATTAGACCATAAGACATCAGTTATTCAGTCAGACCTCTTCTTAGGTCTATCACATGAAGTGAAATTCTCTATGATTATGTTCAATCCACCGTATCTTCCAGCTGATGAGATGAAGACTGGGATGGACCATGCCCTTATTGGAGGAGAGGAAGGATCAGAATTAACTGTAAGATTCGTGCAAGAGGCAGCATCTCATATCGTTGATAGTGGAAGACTCTATGTCGTCGTTTCATCTCTTGAGAATACTGATGCGATAATCAAGACGTTTAATGAGAATAATTTCCAAGTTGAGCAAGTAAATGAAACAGCTCTATTCTTTGAAAAGATACAAGTGCTAAAAGGTACCTTCAAAGGACACAAGGAAACCGTTTTATAACACTCGTGAGGAGCGTCTTAAAAGCAACCAGGAAACCGAGAGGGTACTGGCCATGTCAGAAAAGAAAACAACTAAGAAGCCTGCAAAAAAGGCAGCGGCAAAACCCAAAACTGCCTCTAAAAGGACAACAAAAAAGACTACTGCTAAGAAGGCACCAACTAAAAAGGCCGCTCCAAATGTTGAAACAGTAGTTAAGGAAATGAGCATGGTCTATCTCGACTTCACTGCAAGCACAAAAGATACAGGCACTATCTTTGATACAACTCATCTTGAGGTTGCAAAGGAAGAGGGTCTATTTAGAGAAAATGACCGATATGAACCTGCATTGGTAGTTGTCGGTTGGAACTGGCTTCTTGCAGCAGTTGAAGAAGAACTGGTTGGTATGAAAATTGGAGATTCAAAGACCATCGAAGTTCCACCCGAAAAAGGAGCAGGTGTCAGAGACCCTACCAAGGTCAAGAAGATTGCTAAGGTGAAACTTGCTAAACAGGGAGCAAAAGGCTACAAAGGCGAAGAGATTAAATTTGGAAACGAACGAGGTGTGGTCACTACAGACCTTGGTCGTACAGTTAGAGTTGACTTCAATAGTCCATTTGCTGGAAAGACCCTTGTCTATGATGTTATTATCAGGGATATAGTTACAGATAAAGTAGAGAAACTCAAAGCAGTCCTTCGTCGTAGAATCCCAGGAATTCCTGAGGAACGATATGATATTACGGTGAAGAAAAAGGTCGTGACTGTTGAGCTACCTCAAGAAACAAGATACATCGAGAATATTCAGTACGGAGAGATTGGTATCGCTGCCGATATTCTCAAGGCAGCGGGGGATATTGATGAGGTAAGAATCGTAACCTCATTCAAGCGACCAGAGCCACCTTCAGAGAATACTACATGATTAACGAATAGTATCATTTCTATGTTCACTGAGAAAACCTTAATAACACTCCCCAGAACGGGTGCTTGTCACTTGTTCTCTACGATTCATTTCTTAGAAGGAGTCAATAACCATGGAACCTGAGATGCAGCCCCCAGCTGAACTAAAGACTGGAACAACCACACTTGGAATGATTGCTAAAGACTGCGTAGTCTTAGCAAGTGATCAGAGAGCTACAATGGGTTTTCTGATTGCAAACAAGACTGCAAAGAAAATCTACAAAGTCACTGACCGAATAGGCGCGACAATTGCAGGATCTGTTGCTGATGCACAGGCAATCATGGATCTCTTGGCAGCGGAAGCCAAACTTTTTGAAATTCAGAGAGGCAGGCCAATCCGTGTTAAGGCATTAACCCGTCTTCTTAGTAACATCATGTTCCAAGGCCGTGGCGGCTACATGTTAGCATGTGTCGTCGGAGGATTTGATGATGATGGCGCACAAGTCTTCTATACAGACTATGTGGGCAGTGTCATCCCTGACAAGTATGTATCTACAGGATCTGGATCTCCAGTAGCTTTAGGTGTTCTGGAAGCAGAATACAAAGAGGACCTTCCTAAGAAGAAGGCAATCGAGCTTGGTGTTCGTTCAGTTGCAGCTGCTATCGAGAGAGATGCCGCTTCTGGCAATTCAATCCTAGTAAGTGTGATTGACAAGGATGGTTATCAGGAAATCCCAAAGGATACCATCATGAAGATTTGGAAAGGACAATAGTGACAGTGTTTCTTACACTTGTAGCATAAAATGCTACACTGTCAGTTCAACACAATCGAGTGTTGATAGATAAAATCAGGCCATTTAGGGCATTAATAGGCCTACAATTGTGGTGTGACTATCATGCAGCCCAGTGATGAACAAGAATTTGTCGATATTAGAGAAGTAGTCAAGAAGGCACTTCCTCGCTCAGCGGCGATAAGTACAGTTGAATTTGAAGGGCCAGAGATAGCCATATACTCTAAGGCACCCAAAATACTGCTTGATGATGGAGATAGAATCAAAGCTCTGGCACGCAAAATGCGAAAACGTATTGTTGTTAGATCTGCTCCAGAAGTCAGATTATCCCACGAAGAGGCCGAGAAAGCAGTACGTGAACTTGTTCCCGAAGAGGCTATGATCACATCAATTGATTTTGATATTTCAAGAGGAGAAGTGATTATTGAAGCACAGAAGCCAGGTCTTGTTATTGGAAGAAGCGGGACAACTTTACGAGAGATCACACGTCAGACCTTTTGGCGCCCCAATGTCATGAGAACTCCGCCAATTGAGAGTAAACTCATCAAACAGATAAGATACATCATCCAATCGGAGGCCGCTACTCGGAATAAATCATTCCGTGAAATCGGTAAGAGAATACATCGACCTATGCTGATGAATAATAGTTGGATTAGACTTACAGCTATGGGAGGATTCCGTGAGGTAGGTAGATCTTGCATGTTACTGCAGACGCCTGAAAGTAGTGTCATCATTGACTGTGGCGTAAATGTGGGAACTCCTAGCAAAGCATTTCCAAGATTAGATATGCCCGAATTTCGCGTTGAAAACTTAGATGCCGTTGTAATTACTCATGCTCACCTTGACCACTGTGGTATGGTTCCGTTTTTATTCA
>CAZMBV010000063.1:11881-13034 GCA_964564335.1 uncultured archaeon | reverse complement strand
TGTGCAGCCTCATTGTTTATCGAAACGTTACAAGGAAAGGCAATACCGCTCGCTCCAAACTCCATTATTTTCTCTTCAGCAAGACTACATATTTTGAGCACTTTTACACCAGGTCTTACCTCACCTTCAATCAGACTGAGAACTTTTCCAGCAATTTTGCCTGCTTTCATAAAATCTGGATGAGGTTTGGTTGTCATCTTCAATCACTACTTACTGGGTCTGCCTGATGCTGTATTTAAGTTTCAGATTGGTCCTTTCTGTGTCGAAACATAGAAGTGATAGTTTTGTTGAGAGTATTTGCTAGGAGACTATAGACAATGAAAGTCACATACTTAGGTCATGCTTCATTCAAAGTGGAATCAGATGGAAAAACAGTCTATGTAGACCCATGGCTTAATGGTCCTACTTCACCTATCAAAGTGAAAGATGTAGGTAAAGCCGATATAGTGCTTGTAACGCATGATCATGCAGATCATGGGTATCAAGAGGCTATTGAGATATGCAAAAAGACTGGAGCATATTTCATTGCAATCAACGAACTTGCAATTCAAGCAAGAGATGATGAAGGGCTTGAAAATGTTCACACTCTGAACATTGGAGGAAGTGTTAATGTCGGAGGGGTTGATGTTACACTTGTGCAGGCATTTCATTCATGTGAAACTGGTGCACCGACTGGGTTTATTGTCAAGTTTCCCAGTGATTCATTCTACCATGCAGGAGATACAGGTCTCTTTGCTACTATGAAATTATTTGGGGAATTATATGATATTGATGTCTTTATGACTCCAATTGGTGGATATTACACAGCAGATATACATCAAGCAGCACTTGCAACGAAGCTGGTGAAACCAAAAGTGGCTATCCCGATGCATTACAATACATTTCCAGAGATTCAAGCAGACCCAGAGAAATTCAGAGATGCTGTCAGTGAAACTGCACCGGATGTAAAAGTTGAGATACTCGTTCCTGGCCTTTCAAAAGATCTGGAATTCTGAATTCGTGGAAACGATGAGAGATAGAGGCCAGTATCTGTAACCCTTCACACTAACTCCCAGCATCACAGCATCGGAAATGCATCCGGCTCCACTGAGCTGTCTCGTGTCGGGACTAATGATACTGACCGACCTGACAATGTACGACACCGGGGTGACCC
>CAZMBV010000063.1:0-11781 GCA_964564335.1 uncultured archaeon | reverse complement strand
ATCATTCACAGGATCATCACATCACGGTTATCATATCACAGTTCCAGACTCGGAATAGAATGAAAGGCGAGGTAGACTGATTCAAACAGTCATGAGGCATAGGCCCTAAGTCTAGTAAGACGCAGGTTTGTTACTGCTCGGTCGGATGACGAGGACCCCTGGTAGTACAGCACAGGAGACGTGCATAAAAATAGGAACAGATTTCGACCAGAGCACAGCTAAATACGTAATTAGAGCTAGAATTGAGATAGATGGCGTGGTCGACAAACCAGACATTGTAGGAGCAGTCTTTGGACAGACAGAAGGACTGCTTGGGGAAGACCTAGATTTACGGGAACTTCAACGAACGGGACGTATTGGAAGAATCCAGATTGCGATTAGAACAAAGGGTGGGAACAGCACAGGAGAAGTTGTTATTCCTGTTTCACTGAATAAAACTGCCACTGCGATACTTGCAGCAGCTTTGGAAACCGTTGATAGGGTTGGCCCATGCACTGCTAAGGTAATTCTCGAGAAACTTGAAGATATTCGAGGAGCTAAGAGAAGAAAGGTTGTAAGCAGGGCGATTAGTATTCTAAAGGGCTGGGAAGAAGATATTGCCCCTGGGACGGACGAAATAACCACTGCCGTCACAAAAGGTCGCAAGGTTACCATAGCAAAATACGGACCTGATAACCTTCCAGCTGGACCAGAAATGGTCGGAAGCAAGGAGATAATCATAGTCGAAGGTCGTGCAGATGTCATCAATCTCATGAAATGTGGAATAACGAATACAGTCGCCGTTGAGGGCACTCATATTCCAAAATCCATTGTGGATCTTACAAAGAAAAGAGGGAAGAAGGTCATAGCATTCCTTGACGGGGACAGAGGTGGAGACCTTATTCTTCGAGAATTAATGCAAGTGGCTACAGTTCACTATATTGCAAGAGCTCCAAAAGGAAAGGAAGTTGAAGAGCTTACACTGCGTGAGGTAACTAAAGCGCTTCAAACACAAGTTCCTGCGGAACAAGCACTGGCATTAGTCAAACCAAGAAAAACTTCCTCTAGTAAGAAGCAACATGCCACAAAGCGGGAAGCTCCAACCAGAGAATCTCGACCCCGTCGAGAGAGCAAGAGATCTGATGATTTTCCATCAAGAAGAGATTCATCAGCTCCTACTAGCACACGTAAACCTACACGAAGACAGTCAGTAGCTGTTGATGAGGTGTTTGTTTCCAAGATTGGGGATATCAAAGAAGCCTTCAAGGCGGTTCTCTTCGACGCAGACAAGAAAATCATTGTTGAGTGTGGAGTAGCGGAACTTGCAAAGAAACTTGAGGAACAGGAAATAGTTCCAACAGTTGTATTTGATGGAGTCATCACGCAACGCTTAGTGGACATCGCTATCAAAAAGAAGACCGAACTTCTCATAGGAGCAGCAGTAGCAGATATTGATGCCAAACATGACGGGCTCAAGATTGTTACCTTTGATGATGTAGGTCAATGAATAATAATGAATGCAGATTCAGAATAGTTCATTAAGGGATATGAAACGGCGAAGCTTGCTGGAGAATTGTATAGGACAGTAAATGCCCTATCAAATTCCTGTTCATTATAGAGATGATACTAATGGGAAACTCAACATTTGAAGCAAAGCTACAAAAAACTGGAACACCAAAGATACACTCAATCACTCTTGGAGGTCATCAGAGCACAACAGTCTGTCCTCCACCAATGATTGCTGGACAACCTGGATCAACAAGCCCTCATCATCTATTCCTCGCTTCAATAGGAGCATGTGTAAATCTTGTATTTGAAATTGCTCTTGAGAAAGCACGAGTTGAAGTCTTTGCCTTGGATTCAAGTATTACTGGTGATTATGAAACAGATGAGTCAACTGGAACTAGTAGATTCGAATCTATCAAAGTGATCACAAATGTAACAGTACCAAACGGTACCAATGAAGATAAAATTCAAAGACTTTTCGAGGTCGCTCATAAGAATTGCCCCATCGGTAACTGTTTGGTTGGTTCTTGTGTCAAATTAATAACAGAACTGAATATCAATTACAAATAGAACAATTTTCTAACTACTTCTCTGAAGTGTGGAGCTCCGCTGGAGCTCACACATTCTATTTTCTAATTTTTGTCAAGTAATACTCACAATTATCTCGTTGCGTCAAGAAAGCATGAGATGGAGCATACGCGAGGCTCTTGACCGTGACAACACTTCTAGATAGTCTGGAAACAACTGAGCAGATACCCACTTCTAAAAATCCTTTCCAGAGAATAATAGGTCAAGAGCATGCTGTAACCATTGTCCAATCTGCTGTAAAACAACGAAGGCATGTCCTTCTCTGTGGAGTGCCCGGAATTGGAAAATCCATGCTTGCAAAGGCTGCATATTCTCTTTTAGACCCACCAGCCCAGGAAATTAGACTCAAACATAACAAAGCACAACCTGATCGACCCATCGTTGTTGTTTCTCATTTTAGTAATGAACATATACCCAAGGAAACAAAATCTGCACCTGGAGATGTATTCTATTCAACTCCAGATAGACTACCCATAGATATTGCAATCAAGATGGGGTATAGATGTTCAAGATGTAGTAGTCTTTCATTACCATCAGAACCAATCTGTACTACTTGCGGAACTGATAAGCGGTGTGATTGGTCTGATAGTGATTCGTATCATGGTCTCTTTAGAATGTTGGATGTAGTGAGCGAACCAGCTCTCAAAACTGTGACCGAACTTGAAGAGATAGGAACCGTGACTTACCATACAACCTATGAAAGAACTGGAGAATCTGAAATTGCAATAACTCGTAAGAAACTCGGTGAAAATTCTGTCACCAGTGAAGTACAAAGTAACAATGCCGAACGTATTCTAGTGGGTAGAGATGCAAGTAGATTCGTCAGAGTAAGTGGAGCAAGTCATGTTGAGCTCTTGGGAGATGTGAAACACGATCCCTATGGAAGTGCAGAAGCATTGGGTATGGCTGCATATCAGCGGGTAATTCCCGGAGCTATTCATGAAGCTCATGAAGGAATTCTCTATATCGACGAGATATCTGCTCTAGGACCACATCAAAGTCATTTACTAACAGCAATGCAGGAACGAATTTACCCCATCTCAGGTCACAATCCTTTAAGTTCTGGCGCTTCTGTTAGGGTAGACGATGTGCCTTGTGATTTCATCCTTATTGCATCCTGCAATACTGAAAATATTGGTGGAATTCTACCTGCTCTCAGGTCTAGGATAAGAGGCTACGGTTACGAGGTCATGCTAGCATCTTGGATTAAGAAGAATAATGAGAGTCTGGATGATTTTGTTCGATTCATTGCACAGACAGTCGAGGAAGATGGTAAAGTGCCTCATTTTACACTGGAATCGGTAAATGAAGTCCTAAGAGTTGCTGAGAAAATGGCACTCCAATTTGATGGGCAAAAAAATGCTCTAACTCTGCGACTTAGAGAATTAGGCGGGTTAGTTAGAATTGCGGGGGATCTAGCAGTACAAGATGGCGAACATCTAGTACAACCCAATCATGTCATTAGTGCAGAAGTGCTGAGTCGGGGAATTGATATGGGAAACACCTATTCAGTAGCATACACATCCCCTGAACAAGCGAACAGAGACTATTTCATCTGATTGCAAAACTCGTCTGGCGGTGACTGATTGAAGATATTAAAACGCCATCTCAAAGAAGGTATTATTGTTCTAAAGATTGAAACCTTGGATGATCTTTGGCACCTCTATAACACCATCGGACCTGCAGATGTAGTAATATCTAGGACTACACGTCGCGTTCGTGTCGGGGATGAAGATGGACGAAAGCAAGATAGTGTCAGAAAACCAATGGTACTCAAAATCCAAGTGGATGATGTAGCATTCCATTCATTTTCAAATCGTGTAAGAATTAAGGGAAAGATATTGGAGGGGCCCGGCGATCTCATCAGTATTGGTTCATATCATACTATCAATATCGAACCAGGGGATACACTAACTATCATCAAAGAACACTGGCCAAAGTATATTCTTGATCGACTAAAAGAAGCCACTAAGGCTCAACTTAACCCAGTCAGTTTGATTGTTACAATTGAGGATGGGGATGCAGAACTTTTCCTGGCCGCAGATTATGGCATCAAGGAGGCTGTTCGAGTTCGCACTAGTATATCAGGAAAGAGAGGGGACCAGAAGAGCTTTGATGCTACAATGAAGGACTTTTTCGTTGATGTTACTTTAGCTGTGCGTTCTCAGATTGAACAGGTTGAGATTGGGCTTATTGTTATTGCAGGGCCTGGCTTTGTAAAAGATCACTTTAGAGAATATCTGAGTAAAGCAGGTATCAAGAACCTCCCCCCAGTAGTAGTAGAGAGTACAAACTCTATAGGAATACCCGGAGCAAAGGAGATTCTCTGGCGTGGTGTCATAGGCAAGGCGGCAAGTACCCTCAAACTTGAAACTGAAACAAAACTCATTGAGAGTCTTATCGAACACATAGCAAAGGATAGTGGCCTAGGTGCATATGGTGACGAAGAGGTGTCAAAGGCAGTTCAGTTTGGAGCTGTGGAGGACCTACTCATTACGGATAAGAAACTCAGAGAGGGTACTGAGCAGGTTCGAAGAAGGATGGACAATCTTGTTCGAGATGTAGAAAAAACCAGGGGTTCATTCCACATTGTATCAACCGAACATCCTGCAGGAGAACAACTTCATCGTTTAGGTGGACTTGCTGCGATTCTTCGTTTTCGTATTGATCGGTGATCATACTGGTTCAAACAATGTCTGAAGGCGGTCCCAAGAAGGATACTCGTATGCGATTCCAATCTCAAGTGGACCCATTTCTTCAAGGCCAATCTTAATTGTATCAGAGATATCATCCAGAATCCACGGAGCTATCTCTATCCTCATTCGCATAGTATCAATATTCATCATGTTAGGAGGAACGCCCAATTGATTGTGTAGAATTTGATATATTTGCTGTAACTGATTCTCTCCTAGACGAGATCCATGAACTGCTCTAATGATTCCCAGCACTAGCAGTGAGTCATCTTCATCTCGTTCTTCAAATTCACGAATCGTCTGTTTAAGTCGACGTTCAAGTCTATTGCGCATTTGTACTCCATCTTTGTAACTTGCAGAACAGAAGTGAACCGAGAGTCTGGAGAGATTTTCAGTTGTCCAGATAAGGACATCTTTTGCAACCTCTGCACTTCCTTCAATACTTGCACTTGCTAGATTGGTCAAACGCATGCCTTGGGATTTTAGGTTCTCAAAATTAGTTTCACTTGCCTCAAGCTCGTTCATGTTAAGAAAAGAGAGTCCAAGTGCTTCAGCTCGTATTGCAATCTGTTTTATTTTTTCAAATTGACCCGGTATTGCAGGTATTTCTATCCCAACCATTAATCCTGCATCTAAAGCATGTTCAATACCAGACCAATCATTCGTCTGTGGATGGAATCTAATCTCATCCAGACCTGTTTCTTTCAACTGCACTATGGTTTCTCGATTGGCAGTGGTTTTGCTCGTATAGAGATGGATGTGAAAATCTTTGCCATATTTAGATTTTAAAAGACGAATATATTGTAAGGTTCTATCCAGAGTGCATAAGGGGTCTCCACCACTTATTCCAGCTCCTTCACCACGAATAGCATCTGTTTCGTAAATAATGTCCTGCTCCTTCAATACTGGCATTTCATCGGCAAAAACAGCATCAATGCCATTTTTTTCTTCAGAGAGTGGACAGTAATAGCATGAACTATCACATAGACCAGTAACAAAGAGGACCATCTTTGCGCCCTTTGCACATAGTTTACACCCCTTCGGAAGTTTTCCTACTAAGAGAGATCCTCCTTGAAGTTCTTTAATCTTCCTTGCCAAAGGTTATCTTCTCCTCCCCTCGCGACGTTCCATAGTCCTACGAAGTGCAGGGTCACTATCATGTAATCTTTTTGTGACCTCTTCAAAACTTTCCTCATCTCTTAGTTCATGGGTCTGATAGACGCCAGTTCTACCGACAGCTTCGCGTCTAGTTAGTACACGAACACGTTCTCGAGCAATATCGATAGATACACCTAGCTTTTGGGCCACTTCATGTTCATGACCAATAACCCCTGATTCAATATGGCCGTGCTCAGTTGGTTCAATCAGAATCAATCGTTTATCCACACCTGAAATTCTATTTTTTGTTTGGACTGCATTTGAGTTCAGAACACCACCCCATTTGTAGAATTCCTCTTCTCTTGGCCTGAGTTTGAACATGGGGAAACTCACAACAACATCTCCCTCAAGATGAATATGCCCCTTTAGGATCATTGATGGTGTTGCTTGAACGAGCTCTCTATGAAGTGGAATTCCCAGAGCCAGTTCCAATCTATAACTAGAAACTGTATGGGGGATGATAATATCGATATCCGAAGAATCAGTAACATCTCCTCGAGCAACAGAACCGTGAACTAACGGTTTAGCCCCTGTTGTTTCTATTTGCAGCATGACTTCAATGGTTCGTTTCCGAAGCTGTTGAAGATTGTTCCACCTTGACTCGTCATAGAAAACCTCTCTACTGTCATGTAGTACTTCAGGTCTCTTTGTCATGTGGTTTCAACTCCCAATGGACTTGAGCATTTCACATACTTTACATAATTTTGATGGGGACGGTGCGCCACACTTTTGACAATGGGTGAATTCCCACTTCGTAGAGTTCTGTCGGAAGGCTTTAGTCATAGCTTCCGATGATCGTAAAGCCGCCAATAGTGTACCAGGTCGTTTATACTCCATATCATTCAGAAATGAGCGTACATCATTACGATAGGCTTCTTCTGCATATGGACATGGCACATCATGATATGGAAGTTTGAGATAATGCGCATATGCAATAACATCACGCTCAGTAATCTCAGTAATTGGTTTTATTCGAGGTACAAATCCCTCGACCGACATGTTTCGAGGGACATTGGTCCTAGCAATCCGTGCACTATCTCCTCTTAGAATATTCATAAGTACCGTCTGTATTTCATCATCGAGATTATGACCCATGGCTATGACGTCAGCTTCTAGCTTTTGGGCTGCAACATTAAGGGCTCGTCTCCGAAATACTCCACAATATGAACATGCTCCTAGTGAATTGCTTGTCCTTCTTCTTACAATCTCATCAAGACTATAACCCAAGAGCTCCTCGAATGTTAATATCTCAAGATTGAGATTCAAAGAACGAGCAAGTTCTTGAGCCGATTTAAGAGCTTCATTTCTATAGCCTTGGATTCCTTCATCTATAATTACAGGGAAAATCTCTGAATCGGGATATGCGCTCTCAATATTATGGAGAATGTGTAAGAGAACTGCGCTATCCTTTCCTCCAGAAATAGCGACTGCAATTTTATCTTTATTATCCAACATTTTGTGTTTGTTAATCGTCTTTCTTACCCTGTCAATCGTAGTTTGGACTAGGCATGTACCACAGAGGTGTTCAGATGTATACCTACGTAGGTAGATAGCTGGTTCTCCACACTTGGAACATCCAGATTGCATAGATACGACTACTCCAAGTCGTTCCACTGTGATTTATCAAATTAAAGATATTCAAAGGGCGGATAGTGCTGAAATTAGGTCTTGGTCTTTACAGATGCTGATTCTTTGAGCTTCAGGTCATCTACAATTTTGGAGCGTCTGAGTTCTAAGGCAGCTTTTGAAGCTCTGAAATTGGCAGCTTGAAATATGTCGTTAATTGTTCGGTGCCACTCTGCAGGGGATAGTTTAGTGTAAATCTCTCTAAAAGAGTCACTCAAACGTTCAATACGTGCTAAACATTCAACACGATCTTCAGGGAGCCGTTTCTCATCGAAGTACGTGAGTGCATGTCCTTTCAATGCTTCCCAGTCAATATCATTATTCGACTGAAGAATTATTCGTAATTTTTCCAAGGGATCTTTCCAGGAGTCTGGAATAAACATAGTCAAATAGTCTGTGAGAGCTTTTCGTGCGTTCTCTCGAACATCTTGTGTAGGACTTGTATGAGTCATCATCTTGCATCGGGAAATAGTCCAAGTGGGGCCTTTTTAGGTCCCACAAAACTAATTTTTGAGGTTAGAAGAGACCTTTGCCCATGATTAGACTCAGTACAATGCTCACTACGACGATGAGAAATGCTGCAATACGAATTGGATACATGATATACTTGATTTTCTTCTCATCTGAAATGAACAGGCTAAGACCATTTGATAAGAGTTTGTCTCCATCAAGCGCTGGAATTGGTAGTAAATTGAATAGAGCTAATGAGATGAGGATGATATAACACCAGAGTACTATTTGTTGTGCGTGAAATACAAACATAGGGGATAGAAAGAAACTCCATCCGGCTTTAGGCTCCCAATAGTCAGCACCATAAATCCCAATATAACCCCGCGTCGCATTAGCTTCATTTGGAGCCAATATTACCGTGGTACTCCCATTCAATGTATGGATAGTTACTTGAGATCCTGCAAGAGCATTGACCATAAAGATACTTACATCGGCCCAAGTATTGATGTCCGTGTCATTCAATCCGATGATGACATCACCAGCTGAGAGAGCTGTTGCTCCAGGACTTCCTGGACTGGTTTCATAGATATATGCACCACTAGGTGGATTATATGCAATTGTTGCTATTGCACCAAAATTAACTAGAATTGCTAGGAAGACAAAGCTCCAAGCTACGTTTGCGTATGAGCCTGCTGCAAGCAGACGCATCCGTGCTCTTGGTGAAGCTTCTTTCTCGAATGCTTCTTCGTCGGGTTCAACGAATGCTCCGAACATCACAAAGAATCCAAGTAATCCTGAACTCTTTATGGGGATATTATCCTTAGATGAGGCAAATCCATGAGCAAACTCGTGAGTAAGGATTGCCACTGCGAGACCAATTAACATGTAAACAAGTGGAAGTCCAGTGATTGTGATTCCGGGAATTATCGGGACCACGCCACCTGCTGCAGCTGGTTCTACGAAGAATTTGATTAGATTTTCACCAAACATCCAGAAGGCAAAAATCATACCTCCGAATCCGACCACAATCCCGATGTTAAAGAAGATTACAGGAAACTTCTTTCCCATCTTGGTCAAGAAAGCATTAAGTCTCTCAGTCTTCCACATGAACATAAAGGGAGTTCCTGCTTCAACTCCTTTCTCTTGGAGCCTTTCAAAACCAATATACTGAGCAATGAGATAGATGGCGATCCAAATTATACCAATGAGTCCTAGCGCGGTCAAAGCATCCATGAATCTATACCCCAATGAGAGATATTGAAGCAAACTTCAAGCGTGTTATAATGATTGTGTAGCAGGTAAAGAGAGAAATCCACATGATGGAACTCGACCCGACCGCAATCCTCATAAAGTGACTTCTTTAGCCTTCGCTGGAGTGTTCAGTAGGATACTCACTATATATCTAGGTAGGCGATTATTACTTGCCATTCAAACTTGTCATATCAGACCCCGAAACTGGAAAAGCCATTCAGTATGAGCTAGACGATGCAAAGACCAACGCACTTGTTGGCAAGCAAGTTGGGGAAATTGTTGAAGGAGATGCGTTAGGCCTGCCAGGATACAAGCTAAAGATTACTGGCGGAAGTGACTCATCTGGCTTTCCAATTCGTCCAGATGTACACGGTAGTGGAAAGAAACGAATTTTAATCCGTGGCCCTCCTGGATTCAAACCCGACAGAAAAGGCACAGCCAGACGAAAGACTGTTCGAGGAAGAGAACTTGACTCTGCCATATCGCAAGTAAATATGCGAGTGGAAGAGAAGGGTGGTACACCTCTCGAAGAACTTGTTATGAAGGTTGTATAAGCCTTACAACCATGTGCAGAAGTCATTCCCCTTGGTGGCGACCATATACTTCATATGTACATCAGGAAAGTGTGACTAAGCCAAAACATCCTTTGGTGGAAGTGATTATCAGGTGACCAGAAAATACGAGGGACAATCAGAGATTAGCATTGGTACGTTGGGTCACGTAGACCATGGAAAAACAACACTTGTGTCCCATCTAACTGGAGAGTGGACTGACCGCCATTCGGATGAGATCAAACGCGGAATATCAATACGACTTGGCTATGCTGCAACTACTCTAATGAAATGTAAGAAATGTCCAGATCCCGATATGTACACAACATCACACTTGGCTAAAGATGGTAAGTGTAAAAACTGTGGTGGCGACCTAGAAGTCTTGCGTGAGATATCGTTCGTCGATAGTCCTGGTCATGAATCTTTGATGGCAACATGCCTTAGTGGAGCAAGTCTGATGGATGGAGCGATTCTTGTAATAGCTGCAGACGAACCTTGTCCAATGCCGCAAACTGCGGAACACCTACATGCTCTTCAGATAGTAGGAGTAGAAAAAATCATCATTGTCCAGAATAAAATCGAACTTGTTTCAAAAGAAGATGCAAAGAAACACTACCAGCAGATTTTGGATTTTGTGAAAGGTACCATTGCAGAAGGAGCTCCTATTGTACCAGTATCGGCTGTTTTCGGAGCTAATACTGATCTTCTGATAAAGACTATAGAAGAAGTGATTCCCACTCCAGATCGCGATGATGCAGCTCCTCCGAAGATGTTTGTCGCACGTTCCTTTGATATTAACAGACCCGGTACTTTGCCTGAAAAGATGCAAGGTGGAGTTGTTGGTGGCTCAATTGTCCAAGGAAAACTAAAGATTGGCGATGAAATCGAAATAGCACCAGGAGCAAAAGGCGAGAAAGGATTCAAGCCTATAAAGGCAAAGGTCGTCAGCCTTCTATCAGGAAGTGGAAATTCTCTTGAAGAAGCATATCCTGGTGGACTAATTGGTGTGGGAACTGCATTAGACCCAGCATCAACCAGAGCAGATCGTCTTGTTGGTAATGTTGTGGGTAAAGTAGGAAAGATGCCCAAAACTATCGACCAATTGATGATCAAGCCTATTCTCATGCAGCGAGTTGTGGGAATGGAGAGTAAAAAAGAGGTAGAAAATCTAAGGCTTAATGAACCTATGATGCTTGTTGTTGGAACTGCTCCAACAGTAGGTGTGATTACTCGATTGCATGGTGATGAGATAGAATTAGCCCTCAAACGCCCGGTAGTAGCTGAAAAAGGTCAGCGTATGGCAATTGGTCGACGAGTAGAGAATAAGTGGCGATTGATTGGATATGCTGAGGTTTAGAAAGTAATCACTGCTACATACAGCACACAACAGGTGTTAGAATTGCCCGTTATCGTGGTACTTGACACAAATATATTGACTGTGCCTGCTCAGTTTAGTGTAGATATCTTTGCTGAATCGGAGAGAGTTGTGGAAAGAAGAATTGAATTTGTCGTTTTAAAATCAGTAATCCATGAACTTGAAAGAAAACTGGAGGACGCAGTACGAACTGAGAAGTTCAAGTTCAAGATTGCCTTGGATTTTGTTGAAAGATGCACTATAATTGACCTAGATGAACTAACTAGTACAAAACCAGTAGATAATCAGGTTCTAGAATACGCTTTTTCTGTAAATGGTATAGTTGCAACGAATGATAAAGAACTTCGTGAAAAATGCCTGGAACGCGGTATTCCTGTTCTCTTCATGAGAGGGAAGAAACGACTAGAACTCCAAGGTACTATAAGATGAGAACATGACCTGAATCTGAAGCGAGTGAATCTCAGCTGTAAGATATTTCTGTGTTCCACCCTTCTCCTGCCAGTGTCACCACCTTGCAAATTCCATAGGAATTCACAATTAGCAAGAGCTTTGTCAACGTTCATCGGGATGGGATCCCTCCTGAAGACCTGGCTTCCTTCTCCTG
>CAZMBV010000062.1:0-13070 GCA_964564335.1 uncultured archaeon | reverse complement strand
CCACCACGTTTTCTAGGACCATCGTGTGGCATCGGTGTAACTTCGTCAATGATTCCCACTCTGAGGCCTGCTCTGCTAAGTGCTCTGATTGCTGCCTGTGCTCCAGGACCTGGAGTCTTAGGACCACTACCACCAGGGGCTCGAACACGGATGTGAATTCCGTATACTCCCTTGTCTTTGGCTTCTCGGGCTGCTTGAAATGCAGCTTGCATTGCCGCATGTGGGGATGATTCATTTCTATCTGCTTTAACCATCATTCCACCAGAGTATCGCGCAAGGGTTTCTGCACCAGTGATATCAGTGATGTGAACGATTGTATCGTTATATGAGGCAAAGATATGAGCAACTGCCCATTTGTCTGATTTGTCATCCTTACTCAAGTTTTTCATCTCCAATTGGTGCTACTTCTTCATCAGTTACGGGCGCTTCTTCTTCGGTAGTTGCGGGTGGTTTTGATGGTTTTGCTGGAGCATCACGGCGGGTATCTCTACGACCACCTCGTCTATCATCACGGCCACCTCGTGGGCGTTCATCGTAATCATCTACGGGTTCTACCACCCTTGTTGCTGCATCAGAAGCAGCAATGCGAGCTGGATGTGATTGGTCATTAAGTGCAGATTTACTAGTGTAAGTAATACGATCTTCCTCTCCAACGGTTATTAGCCTGGCAGGAGTTGTAACTCTTGCATTATCAAGGGCAATATGACCATGTGTAACTAGTTGTCGGGCATGGTGCATAGATGCAGCCATTCCTTTTCTAAAAACAATAGTCTGAAGTCTTCGTTCAAGAACATTCTCAAGAGTCAAGTCAAGGACTTGGTCAAGACTGGGCTCTGCAAGAACACCAATTCTAGCAAGTTTATTTACAAGATCCATCTCAGAATGTTGTCTTTCAGTTGGAGGTAGAGCAAGCAAATTTCTTGCCTGTCGTCTGTAATTTGATAGATCGGTGCTATGTCTCCAAAGTTCTCTTTTATTTCTGAGACCGAATCTTCCTATAAAATCAAGTTCCTGTTCGAATCTATCTGTATCGAAGGGACGCTTCGGAACAACGAACTTCTTTTTCTGTCTGCGCGGATCACCCATTTTTTAACGCTCCTTTATTAAAGACTTCCTTGACACACCTACTGCCAGTCCACCGCGCCCAGTTGTCCTTGTGTGCTGACCTCTCACCTTAAGACCGAGCGAATGCCGTGTACCTCTCCAGGATTTGATTCTGCGAAGTCGGTCAATATCATTTCTTTGAGCAAAATCAAGATCTGAGCCAATCAAGTGAAGCATTCTTCCAGACATCCTGTCTCTAGGTCTATTAACGTACCAACCAGGCAAACCAGCAGCTACGGGATCTTTGATGATTTTTTCAATACTTGCTATAATCTCATCTGTAATATATCCGAGTCTTTGGCTAGGGTCTAAATCGAGCTGATTGATGATGGTTTTGGAGATTCTTAGACCTATTCCTTTAACTCTGGTAAGTCCTTGGAGAAGGCTTTCCTGGCCATCTATGTCTGCGCTTGCGACACGTACGATATGTTTGTATTCTTGAGACATGGTCTGTAACCTCATTATGACTGGCTAAAGGCTTGTTCGCCTCTTTTGCGATACTTATAACCATTGCCATAGAGATACGACTTTGGAGTGGACCTTATAGGTTGAAAACGAATATTATTCGTATAGGGAGTACTTTGTTATCTGAACCTAAAGTCACGCCATCAATCCAAGCCGCTATTCCTGACCTATTGAAATCGCAGCTGGTTGAGTCAATATTAGGGGAACATGAACGAAAGAAAAAGAGTATCCTTGTATCCAGTAATAGTCTGGCTAACAAATTTATATTCGAACGGTGGGGGATTAGATCTTCTCAAAGACGTAAGTATCGCAATCTCTTCTCGGATGTAAGAAAACGTTGTCGCAATCTTTTCAAATTCTTTCTTCAGAAGGGTCAGATTTCAACTCGACAAAACGGAGTAGTATATGCATTTGGAGTTTTTAGGTTTGATGAGGTGCGTGGAAATCTCATTCTTGGGTTCACTCATTTGGATGAAAATAACGTTTTTGTCAAGACTCTCTAATTATTCTGGAACGAATCGAAGAAGGTCGTCTGGAAAAACATCTGGCACTTCTAAATCAAAGTGTTTACACAACACAAAAGTCAGTGTATTGAGTAGATTATTTCTAAACGCCAGATCAACAGCGACCATTGATTTTGCGTCAATCCCCATTATCTTACTTATCGCTGTTGGATCTAATGCATTAGGTAGGTCCTGTTTATTAGCAAAAATGATAATTGGTAAATCGGGATTCTCTCTCTCGATTTTTGACATAATCCCCTTTGAGGCTATAAGATTCCTCAGACTCGAGTCTGTAAGAAGGAATACCATATCTGTTGAGCTGAAATCCCAGAGGTTCCTTGAAGATTCTTGTCCAGCATAATCAATAATCACAATCTCATAGTTTGCAAATCTGATATTCTCAATTATCTCAGTGTTTAATGCGATTGTTGGAATGTGTTCCATAGGTGGTTCTCGCCCCATTAACAGGCATAGAAGCGATGTCTTTCCAACACCACTCTCTCCAACTAAAGAAATAACATACTTAGAAATCACGTAGGGATCAACAATTCGTGAGAAGTTCTTTTTGATATAACTGGTCGATTCTTTCTGAAGAACGCCTCTCAGTATACGTGCAGTTCTATTAATTTTGTTTATCACCTCATCATCGAGTTCGTTGATGTCCATAACGAAGATAATGAGAGTATCATCACCACACTCTCTACTATAGAATTTGAAATCATCAATAATCGCAGGTTTGTACTTGAGGCGTTCAGAGCGTTCTACCATTTCAAGAAGAGTATTCAAATACTTGGATAGTTGTGAACGAGAAACCTTGTGAATCCAATAATCTGAGGTTGCAATCCTTTTCCGGCTTGTTGTATTCATCAAGACGGTGTTGTATATCATAGATTGTTCCTCGGTTATAGCTTCATGTCAATAGCAATGGAGATGGTATTTCCGCTCTGTTGTCTTAATATACTACCTAAATGCACATCTTAAGATATTGTATGACTTGGTTTTACACTTTGAAGAGTAGAATGCATACTGTCTTTCGAAGGCTAACGTGAGAATGGTGGAACACAGAAGTTTCGACCAGTTGAAATTCACTCAACTGTTCAATCGGTCAATCGAACTCATGCCTTTATATTGCAAGAACCACGAAAATCACTAGAGAAAAGATGAAAAGGGGATTCGAAAACAATACACCTAAGCCTGGGTAGCCAAGCCTGGATCACGGCGATAGCCTGGAATCGATGGTTGTCTCTGCGACCTTCGCATAGATAGCTATTCTCCTTCCGGAGGCATGAAAGCCAATCATTTCGGTTGGTTTGGCCAAAGTTCGAATCTCATCCCAGGCGCCATTATTTTTCCACCATGATGCAATAATTTAATCAAATCTCACTTTTTGTAAATACCATTTCTTGATTACTCGTGCGATAATTTTATTTCAATTACAAACTTTAAATTTGAGGAGGAGGTATAGGAGATTTCTGAAGAAGTAGGTTCTAAGGAACTTCTAACGCACAACAATATTAGACTCTTGCTTCTTGTTCTAGCTTTTGCTACACCGTATCTAATTACATTCAGGTATCAACCAGGATCTGTCAACATTGTATTTTATGCACCGTTGTGGTCGTTTGGCACTATGAATTACCCAATCTTCAGGTTCACACCACTGGAGGTAATGATTGTGGAGCTACCATTCGGTCTGATCAGACTCGCATTCATCCAGCAGGTACTGCTCTACAAGAAGAATCTTACAGACTCAGGAAAACTTGTCATAGTAGGAATATTCTGTGAACTCCCTGGTCCAATTCTCTACTACGTTCTTGGAGTATCTGGTCTGGGTTTACCATTCCCGCTGTTCCTCGTTGTTGGATTGTTACTAGCAAAATATACCACAAAAGATTCACTAACATGGATTGAAAAAGAGTCGAGTGCTCTTTGATCTGAGCATGTCAGAAACAATGCATATTTGATAACATGAATATGATTTCAATATAGTGAACTAAGTGAAAAAGAGCGGAAGCAATACAGATTAGAATTAGTGAGTGTTGAATCTTTTAATGGAATCATTGTAAAGGGTGAAAACTTAGGAATCCTCATATCTTTTCTACTTGTCACTTGGAATAGTACTTGCTGTAAATGACATCTCACCAACATAACTGATGGACATCATCTCTCTTACTCTATCCGGCTCATGTGTATGGCCCAGTACCCAAGCTAGCTTTACGAAAGCTGCTTCTGATGTCATATCGTATGCGCTCATCGCACCGACGTCCAACGCTGCTCTTCCTACGGCATAGATCGATAAATCAGCCTGTCCAAAGGCACACTGGGAACTGACTACAATGAAACACTTCTGATTAATTGCTTGCAGAATTCCTCCAGCCAGTGCGTTTTCATCACTTGGAATATTTCCCGAACCAAATCCTTCGATAATAATACCATGAAAACCCATGTCAACAATTCGTGCTAGAGTCTGGGGCGGAATTCCTGGAAAGACTTTCAAAAGAAACACTCTATCATCAAGCCTTGTATCAAAGCGAGGAATCAGTGATTGGTCTCTCTTCTTTCTCCCCTCATAAAGTACAATATCTCGGCCTAGTAGTCCAATGGGCGAAGGATCCATTGAATCGAAAGCATCGTATGAATTGACTCTGACTTTCTTGGTTCGTGTGGCTCGATGTATCTCACCATTGAATACTATGCAGGTTTCTCCGAGGTCTCCAAATGCCGCCACACGTATTGAGTCCAATAGATTTCGGGGTCCATCACTCCAGGGCACACTGGCTGGTATCTGAGCTCCTGTGAAAACAATAGGTTTCCCAAATTCCTGAATCATGAAGGAAACTGCAGATGCTGAATATACCATAGTGTCCGTTCCATGTGTGACAACAATTCCCCTAAGGTCTGGAATCTCCTCATTTACCTCTTTGATAGCCCCTGCAAGAGTCTGCCAGTGATGTGGTTGGGCATTTGCTGAATCTAACTGATAGAGTTCCCTTTTGATGACCTCGACATTTCCCATTCCTTTCGGGAGTCTTTCAAGTAGTGCATCGACTGAGAGACCAGGGCTTAAAGCCTGTATTTCCTCATCATAGATACTTGAGATGGTCCCACCTGTTGTTATCAAGCAGATTTTTGCGGTGTCATTGGGAGTCATTATACTGCACGCACCTTCATAATTAAAACAGGAGATTTATTCATGTTGTTATATATTGTATTCCTAGTTGGTGAGTCAGAATTCACGATTTGATAGTCATTGGCGGTGGTCCTGCAGGCGCAACATGTGCTCGAAGAGCTGCTTTGAATGGGTTAGATGTTGTTCTGGTCGAAAAGCAATATCATCCCAGACCAAAACCCTGTGGTGGTGCATTAGGTCCAAAAGCTATTGATGTTCTAGATTTTGATTATTCTCACTTGATTCAAAGAGAATATCATGCAGCCAAGATATTCCGACCTTCGGGAAAGTGCAGTATTCTCACACGAGATGGTCTGAAGGGCCATTTGATTTGTCGTGATGATTTTGATAGTTTTCTCATTGACAAAGCGAGAGAAGCAGGTGCTGAGATTGTACAGGGTGATGAGATTGTAGCTATCGAGCAACTCCGAAAAGGAGTACGGGCTTTGGGTATTGGCGATTCGTATAAAGCCCATCTACTTGTAGGAGCTGATGGAGTCAATGGGGTCTCCATGAAGCAATTGGATATTCGACATCGATGGGGTGTTGAGGATGTTGCAGTATGCATCACTGCTGAGGTCCCAGTTGACCCAAGTGAAATTGAACGTACTATGGCTGTGGATGCAGAATCAACTCAATTCTATCTCGAACTCTATTATGGTCTTGTGGAATGGGGATATGGATGGTGTTTTCCAAAAAAGAAATCATTGAATATTGGGATAGGTTGTCGATTGGATAAAGCTAAGGGCCTTCGTGATAAATGGGTGCGATTTCTATCGAAGATTAGCATTGAGAAAGGCATTAAAATCGATGCAATTGAACATTCATCTGCTAGAGTTCCAATGTGTGGTACACCTAGTCGCCTCATTGGTAGACGGTCAATGCTCATTGGCGATGCTGCTGGATTGGTTTCAACGGTCTCTGGAGAAGGAATTTCTTTTGCTCTTGAATCTGGAATACTTGCTGCTGAAGTTGCCACTGAAGCAGTGAGGGATGAATCACCAGTTCGCATCGTTGAATATGATAGGAGAATGAAAAGTACCTTACTTGAATTGAAAGATCTGCGTACTCTCGCAGGAATTATGTACAAGTCTGAATCGAATTTGGAGATGCTTTGCGACATATTAGATGATGACGCAATTATGAGAGAATACCTCTCCGATATCTTTGCGCGGATAACACCTTACTCGAAACTAAAGTACAAGATAGCAAAAAGACTAGTTACAAAGCATCCCAGAAAGGCCATCAAGCTTGGAATTTAGTCGGTGGTTTTAGACCCGGCTTAGTTATTGTGTATTTGCCATCTTTATCTACCATTATTCTCATGAGGTCTCTTGCTAGAACCGTGTTTGCAAAGATATCCTTTCCTTCTCTCAGGATGTCTAATCCGTCAAAGTACCGCGGACTATAGTGAGTGAGCACCAGAAGTCCAACATTAGATTCTGATGCAATCTGTGCCATTCCTTTGGCTGTTGAATGACCCCTTTCGTCAGCCAAATCCTCATGCTCAACAGTATACATTGCCTCAGATATCAAAACGGTTGCATTTTGAGATGCCTCTCGCAATGCGTGGCAGGGGCGAGTATCTCCTGAATAGACTATTTTCACAGGATCAGGACGTGGTCCAGTCACTTGAGTCGGGTGAATCTTGGTACCATCTTCCAGTTGCACTTCCTCTCCATCCGCAAGTTTGCTCCACAGAGGTCCTTTGGGAATCTTCAATTCTTCGGCACGTTCAGGAAGGAACTCTCCTGTTGGTTTCTGGATAGTTAATTCATATCCTAAGGCATACCCGCGATGGTCCACTTCGAAAGCTCTTACTGTCAAGTCCTCTTCTTGGAATACTATTCCTGGCTCGATGGCATGAACAACCGCTTCAAAGGTTGTTCCTAGGTTTATCGTACTCTGGTTCATTTTGATATATTCTATGAGTTCTTTTGGACCGAATATCGAGAGGGGCTTTATACGTCCTAAGAGAGAAAACCTCAGCAAGAGACCTGGTAGTCCCAGTAAGTGGTCTGCATGCATATGACTAACAAAGATAGCCATTTTCTTGTTCGTTCCTAATCCTGCTCTCTCTATCTGCCTTTGAACATCCTCACCTGCATCAAACATCAAAATCCAACCTTGATATTTTATTGCGATTGCAGGAAGGTTGCGGCTTTCGGTTGGCATACTACCTCCGGACCCAAGGATATTAATCTCTAACAATTTACTCGTTCTACTTCTAATGAGTGGACAAGATATGGGTTGCGATAGCATTCATGCAAGGTCCAATGGGATTTCACTCTCTGAAGCCTCTTTTCTCATGACTCCATATGATACAACATCAAAGTATCTGCTTGTATCCCATTTCCATGTCTTTGCTCTTCGATCAAACATAGACGAAACCTTGGTTGTCATACCGCTCCCTGCAGCAACACGATGAATAGAATATTTATGAACCTTGGAAATCTCATCTTTCATGACACTAATTAAATCCCGCCCAGAGCCAGTTGGAAGTGCAGTACTCAGTAGCACTCTTTTTTCTCCTGTTTCCAAATTTCGTATCTGACTCTGGTAGGTCAAGGGCAGTTTAGCCCATGCCGGAGCAATATCTCCTGCTATATCCGGACTTAGTAGGCTGATGACTCTATCTCCAAGTTGAGGGATAGCCACATGTGCTCTAGGTAGGATTATTCTATTCTTAAGAAGCATTGATCGTTTTCTGAATGCAGAACTTTCAGAAAGATGTGTCTTCTTGACGATATCTCCTGCTGTTCCATCAAGACTTTTAATTAAAGCATCCATCACTAGGATTTCACTCCCCGTAAACTTCACGGGATCTTCAACAGTGGGTGGAGGAATATCAGACATCGTAAGCGTTTCTCCCCCTTTTCTAAGCATAAGTCTGAAGTGAAGGAGGTCGAGTTTCCATCCATCTTGCTTGTTGAAATACGTTCCATCAAACCGAGGGATACCGGTTGATAGTCGCCACACACTTGCGTTTGTTGTTACATCTCTCAAGCTACGGACGACTTCTATCATGTCGGTGGTTTTTTTATATGGGATATTTACAACAGTAAAGACAACAGAAGGACTACCATCAATGAAAAGCAAACGCTGGCAATATGGGCCGCTCAAGACCATTGATGGATTTTCGAGGATGATGAGCAATCTATCGAGACCAAGTCGATTTGGATTTAACATTCCCCCTACACGAAGAACACCACTATCGGTGAGTCTCTTTTGGGCTCGTCGGCTCTGAGCATAGGATAATCCAGAACTTTTTGATAATTCTTTCAGTGAATATCTGGGATTTTTTAGGACACTTTCTAGGAAAGGAAGCTCTGCTCGGGTCAGGTTAGAGATGTTAATATCCCATAAATTGATGATAAGACTCATTACATCTCTCTGGGTTATGATTTCAACACCTCCGAGATCTACCACTTCTTCAAGTTTCTTTTGTAGGATGGTGTGAAGGGCTCCACGGTAGGATAAGACCATGGTTCGAAGGCTTTCGAATTCAGCATCACCTTGGAAAACCTCGAGCTGCCCTCCTTCTTCAAAGGTCTTCACAAATTTCAGGATTGCAGACGCACTTGGTGATAACTTGTTTTCGAATTTTGATTTATTATCCTTAGGCAATCCTAAATCATCCTGACCCTTTGTTTCGATTGCTGGTTGAGTCATTGGCTAACCCTCATTGGAACCTTAAATTGGCTAGTAATATACATCAGATGGTCCACTGATTACAATAAAAGGTCGTTAAATCGTGTCACTATCCTTCCAGAGGCTTTCAAAATAGCTAGTTGCCATGGCTGCGAATACATCATGCGATGAATATATTCCGAGCACATCGCTTTCTTCTCCACCCGCCAGCATGATCAACGTGAATTTGTTATCGACAACTAGTCCTGCTCCGAAAACTCGCTCTCGCGTTCGAACTTCAAACCTCTCAGGTATGAGTGCCTTCAGTGATTCATTGATTGATGATGTCAGAATACTTACATGTGCTTTGACATCTAGAACCTTTTCGACAATGGTTTCAACATCAACATGTGACAAGTCGAAGCTTGGTAATGAAAGAAGAACTTTTTCTTTTCCCGAATCTAGCATTTCAATGGCCTTCGCAAGAATTGAAGCTCTTCCATGAATTACCCATACATCTCTTGGAGTCTGCTTATTTTCACGTTCGAAAAGGGGTTGTAACTCTGAGATTACTAGTGCTGATGATTCTTTGAGACGCTCTTCCCAATCAAGTCTGAGCGTGTTCATAACTTCTGTTGGGGCTTTTGCAATATACATGGATGGACGGCCTTTCTGAACCTGAATGAACTGCTTCTCATGAAGCCTGCCAAGAACATCATAGATCCGTGAAAATGGGACTTTAGATTTGGTTGAAACAACAGAAGCTGCCATTTGACCCCCATCAACAAGCGCAAGATATGCTTGGGTCTCATATTCAGTCAAACCTAGTTGCTTGAGTGCCTTCAGCGTAGCATCGCTCACGGACATCTATAACACCTAACTTCGTGAAGATGTGTCAGGACTTAAGGATTGTCGGGTATCGATGTTCCCCATTCGAGGAACGCCCTAAACGCCTTTGAACGATGTGAGATACTAATCTTTTCGGTGAAGGTCAGATCTGCGTAGGTCTTCGTGAACCCTTCTGGGATGAAGATGGGATCATATCCAAATCCCTCACTTCCTGATGGTTTTTCACTGATAGTTCCATGCATCTCTCCTACGAATGTCTTGAGGCGTTCTCCATCACAGAAACCCACTGCAGTAACGAACTTTGCTGACCTGTCTTCTGTGCCCTCAAGTAATTTGAGAATTCCCTCATATCCGATTGTCCTCAAGGCGAAAGCAGCATATGCTCCTGGAAAATCCTTCAGTGCAGACACAAAGAAACCAGTGTCATCAAGTACTACGGGTTTTCCTAAGGTCATAAATGCCTGTTTCGCAGCTGCCTCAGCAATCTGCTCGACATCAGTCGAGCGTATCTCAAACTTCTCTAAAGTAGTAGTTTCAAAGGGCATCTTATATTCTTCAAAGAGCGGAGTCAGCTCAGCTAGTTTATGCTTATTCTGAGTTACTAATACAAGGCTATCCTTTGACATATGCCAGCACCTTTTTCATCACGCCATAGGATGACTTCGTCTTTGAGAGATCATACATGCCCGTCGTGTTCCAAAGTACAAGGTGGTCTAATCCTTGAAGGACGTATTCCTCGAGTTGCTTAATTATTGACTCTGCGTTTCCTGTCATGTAGAAATCGTTGAGGATTTCCTGTGGGACCTGATTGATTGCATTCATCGTTGTTTCTTTGTCGTAGCGCATCGGAACATAATCTGTCAGGGAATGGAAACCTTCTCCAAAGGGATGATTGTAACCATGCTTTTTCCACTGACTATCAGGTAACAATAGAGCAAATGCTTTGGCAAGATCAGTATTCATTAGACGCTCGCACACTGATTCATCTTCATCAAGAATACACCAATTCCATAGCGCTGCTGTAAACTTTCTATCAATATCTTTCTTCTTTCTGAGATCTTGAATGGTTCTAAGGCTCTTTCCGAAATCTTTGGGTTGTAACAATGTTGGAATCCATCCATCACCATACTCTGCTGTTATCTCCAGCATCTTAGGACCAAGTGCTGCAATCCAAATCGGTGGTGGTTTACCTTCAACAGTTGGGCGTAGGGACATAACTGCGTCCTTCATCTTCCAGAACTTGCCATCGAAATTGAATGGCTCAGGATTCTCCCAAATATGTCGAATGATTTTCAGAGCTTCTCGGAGTTTTCCTACTTGCCCTCGATAATTCAAGCCATACGGGTCTACATTCTCAATTTCTCCTGCTCCTATTCCTAGAACCACTCTCCCATTGCTGATGTGATCTAAAGTAAGGAATGTTTGAGCTATCAACGCAGGGTGCCGACGTATAGGCTCAGTTACCGAAGAAATGAGTTGCACATTTTCAGTGACTGCAGCGCATGCTCCCATTATTGATGCTAATTCATAGTAGGTGTGTGGTGAGTGTTGAAGATATGCAAGTTGAGTCACTTCTGGAATCCAAATACTTTGAGGAACGAATCCTGCTAAGTGGTCTGGGAATACCATACTATCATATCCAAGAGCATCGATAGTTTTCGCATTCTTCAATGCGTTCTCCCATGGAGGAAGAAACGGACCTGGTGCACCAATCTTCAGATCACTTAGACTTACCATCACTCACACGTCTCTGCAAAATGAATTAGAGCTTTCTTTACTTTTTCAAAGTCTTCAAGGTGCATGAACTCGTCAAGTCCGTGGTAGTTGTTATCATCTCTGAGTGTTCCAAAACAAGCAGTTGGGATTCCATGGGTTGTGAAATAATAGCCATCATTTCCACCTAGATCAGCTGAGATTGGTATCTCAGGATCTACTGCATCATGAACTGCAGTATGGAATGACTTGATGAATTTGTTCTCTGGGTCTGAGCCCCATCCTGCATGTTTTGTCTTGAAGGTCAAAGTTGCTTCAACACCGGTTTCTTCCTTGGCTTTCTCAAAGAACTCTTCAATGTTCTTCGCAACCTCTTCGACATCTTCTTCTGGTACTGTTCTGCAGTCAAAGGATATCTCTGCTTTCCCCGGAATAGTATTGGTCTTGCTCCCTGCATTGTAGACGGTCATGGAAAATCTACCCCACAGCGTCTGGTGGGGGCTTCCTGGGGGTGCCGGGAATTCTGACTCTACCTTTCTTCGGATATCGACATAATCAAGCATGACTTGCATCAAGGGTACAGAAAGGTGAATTGCATTAGCAAACTTGAAGGGATATCCTGCATGACCCTGAGATCCGTGGACTGTAATTGTACCCGCAATGACTCCACTCGCTCCAATGCTGACGTACTCTGGTCCAGAATCAACAACGAGACCGAAGTCACCTCGTATCTTCGGTGGACCATTCATAAGGTAGTCAATTCCGTACTCGCCTCCAATCTCTTCATTTGGGCTGATTAAAATTTTCCAATTTACCTTGGAACTCCCTTTCTTGATGAGCTCTTTTGCTGCACTCACTGAGGCAACAATATTTCCCTTGTTATCACTCACTCCCCGACCGAAGGCCTTGTCCTTCTGTATTGTGAGTTCGAATGGAGGATATTTCCAATCTTCGATGTCTCCAGGAGGTACAACATCATAATGTGTACAGAGTAAGACAGTTGTTTTCGCACCGACATCCATCGTTGCAACTACATTTGGTTGTGGAATTTTATCGTGCATCGAATCAAAAATCTCTACATGAAGACCTGCTTCTTCACTGTATTTCTTGATGATACCCGCGCAGACAGCATAGTTCTTCTTCTCATCACTGTTAGTATCCAGTTCAACTATCTCTCTCAGGAAATTTTCTTCCCATTTATCCATCTCAAATTCTCTCCACATAGGTTGTTGAAGTATGCATACCTCACTGATTAGTATTATGACCTTCCGCTATTTCTGGCAGGTCTGGCAATAATTTGTTTTGAAACGGTTTGCCTTTATTTCTGAAACCCTTCCACCACAGAGTGGGCAGATTCCTCCTCCTCTGTTATGAACCATCAGGAAGTCTCTCTTCTCAATAGCAATCTCATCAAGAGACCTCCCTGACAACACTTCTCTGATGCGTATGAGGACCTTTTTCATAGATTCATAGAGTTTCTCAATCTCATCTTCACTGAGAGTTGATCTCTTTCGAAACGGAAGAATTCCTGCATACACAAGAATCTCGTCAGCGTAGGCATTACCAATACCCTTCACAAATCTCTGATTTCGAAGTACATTCTTGATCTGTCCATTATGATGCTTCAATCGCTCTCTGAA
>CAZMBV010000061.1:5200-13240 GCA_964564335.1 uncultured archaeon | reverse complement strand
TGACAGAGAGAGATCAAAAATACCTGAAGTTTGCAGATAGATTTGAAAATGAATTTATCAACCAAGGTGAGTTCGAAGACCGCTCCTTTGAACAGACTTTAGATATTGGTTGGGACTTGCTTAGTGCCTTTCCAGAGCGAGAACTCAAGCGCTGCGATCCTGAAACAATTAATTGGGCAAAGAGTCAGAACCTGTACAAGTCAACATAAATTTGCGTTGTCTTAATCAGTGCAGGTGAGAATAACCTCTCAGTGAGGTCTATCTTTGCGAATCTTAGTGGTTGGGAGTTGTGGTAAGCGAAAATTGATCCAATCAACCAAATCTCCTACATGCAAGGATTTGGCTTCGCTTGATAATATCAAAACATGGCGTGAGAAATCAAGCTGCTCTAGTGCTAGAGTTCGTGATTTGTACACTGGAAATCAGAATCGAGAACTTGTAAAGGGCGTCGACCTACTTCGACAAATAGAGAAAACAGAAGTGAAACTTTCTATAATTTCTGCTGGGTTTGGTCTTGTTGAAGAGAAAGACACACTTCCACCATACGACTGTAGTTTTTCAGAAATGGGTAAGTTCCAGATTCAGGAACGTGCAAAGTGGTTGAACATTCCCTCGGATTTTGCAGAATTGTTGGTATCGGGTTTTGATTTGATTTATCTTGCCTTGGGTAAGAAGTATTTTCTAACTCTGGGTGAAGAATGGATGAACAAGAGTGACTCCACAATAATTGGATTCAATCAAGTTCTGACTGAAGACACCATGCTTTGCATTCCTTCCGCACATGAAATTGTATCTGCATTTAGTAGAAATGGTTACAAAATTCATGGAGTAACAGGTTTCAAAGGAGATTTGTTTAGAATTCTTGCAGATTATGCATTGAAGCAAAAGAATCCCTATAAAGAACTGGTTGCTTGGGCTCATCCTATACATCTACGTGATTTGGTTATGAAACTGGGAAATCTTGAGATTTGGCACTAGACTAGGCTTATGGAAGTTCTACTTATCTTTGAAACTTCTCGTACTCCCTTATCACAATTATCAAAGTGAACCTTACATGAGATAGTGTATGTTTCTATGCGTTTTCGAATATTCAGGTCAATACTAAACTCTGTTTCAAGATGTTCGACTCCAAGACCTGCTTCGAGATATCCAATTCGTATTCTCTTTTCATTAGGTAACCAACTAAAGGGTGAAACGCTTGTGACCACCAGATTAGGTCCAAAATCAATCTCTAATTCGACATTTTGGTAAGGGTGCAAATAGTTGTTTATAATTGCAGAGGTGATACGGATTGTATCATTACTGATAATCTCCCACTCTTTCACAATGTCAATTTGTGGAGGTGTGTGTTTACCTTTCTCCTTCTTTCGCCCTCTGCGTGTTATCTTCTTTCTTACTAATCTCTCTCCCTTTAGTTTCTCAGGATGTTTGACCCATCCAACAATTGTCCGCAGTGTAGCAAACTTCACATCATTCAACAAGTATTTCGTAATATTCTGATCTTTCTCTGCTCTCCTTATTCCTTTTACAACCGCAGATTTGAGATCCGCCACTCGAATATTCTCTAGGTTAGCATCTTTTTGAAAAATTGAAATCATTTCATCAACGAACTCAACAACATCCCTTCCAATATCGGCTCGAAACTTATTATCAGCAAACCATTTGGAGCGCGTTATATTGTCATAATGTGGAGGCGCTAGTGATTTGCATACTTCCTGCCATGGTATTAGATTGACCTTCTCTAATCTACTTACTACGAATTCCTCGATGTATCTAAGCTGTTTCTTACTTACCCTCTTTTTCTTTATTGCCATCTTACCCTTCCCCTTAGAAATGCATAGACCAACTCACGGTCTATATTCTAATGATTCAAAATTAGTATTAAACTACTAGAAAATATTCTCTGGGACCTGGCACCGTGAAGATTTTCCTTTACGCTTAGCTGGTAGAATTTTGGCTTTCATTCGAGACCATGATGTAAGTAATGGTCCTTTTCCTTTTTAGCGCCAAAACTTCGAAGGCCATCAGATTTGAGCTGACTCTTGATTGCTCTTGCCTGGCCTGCAGTAATTTCACCCTGTTTTGCCAAGAAGTCAACAATCTCATTTGCCTGAGTCAATGTATCACAGCGTCGTATGTAATCTATAACATCTGGAGTGAATGCAATCTTCTCCTCTTCTTTGGATTCGGATTCTTCAGACACCGTTCGAACACCATCTATTGGGAATGCTTGTGTCGTTCCCTCTTCTAGTTCTTTGCTTAGAGCCGGGAAGTTCCGACGAAATTCTTCGTCTTCAGACATTGATTTTCACCAGAAAGCCTCGGTCACTAGAGACCTTTGCTTCTCTAGTGTAAATTCCATTATTTGACTTAAGAGGTTTACCGAGACGAGGTCAAAGTGTCATTCACTTATATACGCCCACGGAAATCCCTTTGAAAGGTGGTCTGTACTATTGGCTATTGTAAGGAAAGGTATACCAGCTTCTTTCTCAGCCCTTCTCCAACCCCCATATCCACCATATGTGGCCGCAAGTTGTATCACTTCACCAAGAGACCTATCCCCAATCGATAGAGCTGCTTGAACTCTCGCTCCTCTCAGATCAAGAGTTTCAAGAGTGACTCTTGGAACATTTTTGACACTCTCGGCTATCTGTTTGATTTTCTGTCTTAGGATATTAATCTCTGGTTGGGTCTCTTGTTGCCATCTAGTCAGAGCTTTTGGTATAAAGGGATTAACACTTGCAGTGACTCTCAACTTCGTATTTTGTGCGATTTTTCGAATCATTGCTGCAGTATCCTCTACATCGGATATTGTTTCACCTGGTAATCCAATAATAAAATACAATTTCAGTGAGTTGTATCCTGCAGCTTCAGCTAGTTTTACGGCATTTTCAATTGCATCATCAGACAATCCTTTACCCATTTCCTTCCTCAGCCTTGACGAACCTGTCTCAGGAGCAATGGTTAGAGTCCGTTGGCCTCCCTTCACTAGACAATCGAGAATTTTAGCGCTCACAGAATCCGCACGGAGTGATGGTACTGAGACAGCAATGTCTTGGTCCACAATCCAACACACTAGATCTTCTAAACCATCAAGATCTCCTAATGATGACCCTATCAGTGAAACCTTCTTTACTGGAGTATGTTCAAGTCCTGTCCTGACTAGTTCTTTTAACTTAGATAAAGAACGAGTTCTTCGAGGACGACAGATGTGTCCGACTAGACAGAACTTACATGAATGTCCGCAGCCACGAGTAACTTCTAGGAGAAATGATTTTCCAAAGACGGGTTCTAATTTAGAACCGGTTTCTACATCGGGTACGACCTGAGCTATTGGATAATCAAGAGAATCAAGATCTTCTATCACAATTCGTCCTACAGACTCAGGATTTGTAGATGGTACATATACTCCATGCAGTAAGGATAATGCTTTGATTGCATCGTTTCTAGACTCTGCATCTCGTATTTTGTCAACAATCTCATGAACAACGAGGTCTCCCTCTCCAATTACAAAAGCATCAATGAAGTCTACATAGGGTTCTGGGTTAGCACCCACAACAGGTCCCCCAACAATGACGATTGGATCATCATCACCTCGGGTCCTTGCAAGGATTGGAATATTCCCTGCTTCTAACATCTGAATAAGATTGAGAATGTCCTCTTCATAGGTGAGGGTGAATCCTATAATATGATTGTCCCTGAGCCGTCTTCCTGATTCGACAGAAGTTGCGGGAGATTGAGTCTGATGCCTGAAGTATCGCTCGCAAGATGTATCCTCTCTGGTATTCAGAGTTGAATAGAGAATTTGTAATGCAAGGCCTGTCATTCCTGCACGATATGTGGATGGATAGCAATATCCAAAGAGTACATCTACTCGGCTGGAGTCCTTCACTACTGAATTGAACTCTCTAACCGGTATTGAAGACAAAACTTTCACTCTCTATCTAATTCTATTATTTGTTGATCCTGTTTAGCAATCACCAGATTGAACGGTTCAATATCTTTGTCAACTATGACTCCAATACCAGTTCTTGCACCTTGATGCAGAACAACTCCTGGTGAGATTGAAGTTCCAATACCGGTTTTCACGTTGTCACCAATAATCGCTCCAAGTTTCCTTCTACCCGAAGAAACACGTTTGCCTTTTACAGTGACACTGACATCTCCGTTGTCATGGCGCAGATTTGCAGTGATAGTTCCAGCTCCAAAATTAGAATCTCTTCCTATGACTGAGTCTCCTACATAGGATAGATGTCCGACGTTAGTACCATCCATGATTATACTGTTTTTAATCTCAACAGCATTTCCAATCTTCACATTATTACCGATGGCAGAATGTGCACGGATGTAACAATTTGGCCCGATAACAGAGTTCTCCCCAATTATTGCAGGACCTTCGATATACGCTCCAGCTTTGATGAGTGCCCCCTTCTTGATAGTAGTTTCACCCTTGATGACTGCTCCTTCTTCCATTATTCCATCTATTGTACCTTTTTGCTGACTTAGGATTATCTTATTTGCTTCGAGTAAATCCCATGGTTTTCCAATATCTAACCACCATGATGGTAGTGAGTAACTGCCAACGTTCCCCTTCTCAATCATCATTTCAATGGAATCTGTTATCTCATACTCTCCTCTGGATGAGGGTTTGGTCTTGGCAATTGCATCCATTAGCGATTTCCTAACAATGTAGAGTCCCGCATTTACTAGATTACTCACCATCTGACCCTTTGTTGGTTTCTCTATTAGCTTGACTGCTTTTCCTTCTTCTACAGCGACGACACCATACGCACTAGGATCTTCAACAGGTCTTACTGAAAGGGTCATTTCGTATTTCCCTTTTTGATGATAGGAAATAAGACCTTCAAAACTTCCTGGTCCCATCAAAATGTCCCCATTCATCACAATTGATGAATCCTCGCCAACAAACTCTCTTGCATACCCTGCTGCATGAGCTGTGCCCTTTCTTTCCTCTTGATGAATATATGATATAGCCATTTTTTCCCAGTCTTGGGACCCTATTGCTTCACTGAGTTTCTCTTTGTGATATCCATAGATGATGAGGACCTCTGTTATGCCTGCTTTTTGCAGTGCTTCGAGAGTATGGAATATCAGTGGTTTTCCAGCAATTGGAAGTAGATGTTTAGGTTGATTTGCAGAGAGCGGTAACATCCTAGTGGAGTCGCCTGCTGCAAGTATGACTGCCTTCTTCATCATAAGTCAAACCTCTCCTCTATTATGCAACATTAAAGGCTTTGTAGATGCAAAGATTGTACCTTCAACGAGCAAATCTGCCTCTAAACATAGGTTATAACACCGTTTGTACCGCAGTCTATGACTGCGACACAATGTTCAGAAACGGCGATAAATTAATAAGCAACTTTGTAACATAAATACTTGTTTGATTTAGGCAACTTCTGCAAAGAAGTGCTTGGGTCAAGAAAAATACAATTTAAAGGGAAGGTAAAAACAAAATGATGAGCGACATCGAACTTCAGGAAGAGCTCAAGAGCATGAAGCTTACTAAGAGCCAAATGATTGTCCTGGACATTCTACGAACCAGTGGTCAAGATGGTGTAACGCCAAAGCAGCTGCTTGACAAAGTATCTTTTGCACCTAGGACTGTCCGTTATGCACTAAGAAAACTTCTGAAGAAACAACTAATCAAGCGTGTACCCTGTCTACAGGACATGCGCCAATGGATCTATGTACCTGCATAATAGAGGTATATAGAATGTAACTTGACGAATCGACACTAGTAGTCTTAAGGGCTATTAGCTGTCGTGGAGTCACAATATTTTAGATTTTCAAGATTTGGGAACGCAGCAATATTCTATGGAGAGTTCAAATCTGTTGGACACGCTTAGGATTCTTACAGGAGGGCAAGCGATTGATGCTTACAAAGCACTCAGTGATGAGAATAGAAGACAGATTCTTCACGCGTTGCGAGCCCGTCGTATGTCAACTACAGAGTTGGTTGATTTCCTATCAAGTCAGGTCCCTGAGAGGGACATCAAACCCCAGACTGTGAGATATCACATTAAAGAGCTTGAAAAATGTGGCTTAGTTACTCAAGATGGCTACGAACCTGCTGGGAATGGCGATAGTCATATCATGCAGAAGTTATGGCGCGCCACAGCTGAGAACGTTTTCATCACCACTGGTGACATGGATGGTCTTGAAGAACGAAATGGAACTGACCTAAACAAAACTCTTGATATTGTTTCTACAATGCACGACCTTGGTTTCATTTTTACGAGTGAGAATGAGGTACAAGAAATTGCAGATCTCATTACGATACGTGATAAATTGTACTTAAGAGGTCTTGAATTAGCAAAGGAGAATCTTCGAGACGTCTGTGAGATTGATCCCAAACTCTATGTTGTGTTTCGCAGAATTCTAAGTCTAATTCGTCTTAGTGAAAAAGACTACAAGGATTACTGGGAAGTTAATCGCAAAATAACTGATGCTCTTAGAGACGCCTATCGCAAGGGCGAGGGGAAGAATCCCAAAGTTTACTGATAATATCTATTCACTCTTTTCTTCTTTATGTGCAGGGTAATTGCTCTCAAGAAGACGTCTTATGCTTCCAGCGATTTTTGGACCCACACCTTTCACACGCTGTAGATCTTTTTTGTCAGAGGAGAAGATTTTCTCAAGAGTACCAAACTCTGTGAGCAAGGCTCGCGACGTCACAGTATCTACACCTGGAAATCCTGATAGAATGTATTCTAGTGCTTCTGCATCAGTTCCTTTGCTATCGCCTGAACGGGTACGAAGTGGTTTGCTTGACGTCACCTGCTCGAGATACGCAATACGATATAATACATTGGCAGTTTCTTCTGCATTTCTTGTCCAGATAATTGGTACCTGTATTCTGATTGCGATGGATGCTAGTGCACCATAAATTGAAGCTGGATTCACAGCCCGTAAACCAATAATCTGTTCTCCCTCGATAATCAGAACCGGTCTGCGATAAGCTGAGCGGAGAGCACTGAGTTGAACAAAGAGGCGTCCGTCAATTAGAGATTGTATGAAGTCCATCGATTCTTTTCGTTCTATAGCAACATCTTCTGAAGCAATATAATCTCCAATCTCAAGGGTTTCACCTGAAATTTGTACATCCAAACGAGCCAGTTCACGAGCAACTGCTGTCGGTAGTTCACGTGAATCTACAATGAGTCTAACCTTATCATCTTCCTTTTGAGGTGCGATTGGTATTAGAGGTTCGGAGGTTTCCTGTGGTTCATATATGACAAAATCCTCTAGGCTTGTCTGCTTCTCCTTTTCGTCATCTTCTACCTCTTCTAGAGCTTTTGGCATCTTCTTCAATTTGCTCATCACACTCCAATGATAGAACTCATCATGAGTTCCTTTTGCAACAAAAATTACAACTCTTCCAGGTGCACGACGACCTGTTCGGCCCTTTCGTTGAATATAGGGAACAACTGACGGAACACAGTCATAGAAGATGACCAGATTGCACTCTGGAATATCTAAACCCTCTTCTCCAACCTGTGTCGCCACTAAGATGTTGAATTCATTATTCCTGAACCCTTCCAGAACCTCGACTTGCCTCTTCTGACTAAAACCCTTGTCGGACCCTCGTGAGCTTTGACCGACAAATCGACTTACTCGGGCATCATCAAGCTGGCTCAAGGTTTCCGCGACCTCTACGGCAGTATCCCGAAATCGTGTGAAAATCAAAATCCGTGAATCTAGATTGACCGATAATTGTTCACTCACAATCTCAAGAAGTGAGTCTGCCTTTGGATGTCTATGCCCTTTTGCAATCAGGGCATTAAGTAATGATTCGAACTGCTTGAATTCTGATTTAGAAACAAGATCTTTCACACCCTTTGAGGTCTTCTTATTTTGTATCTCTTCGTAGATTCCTTGGATATACCGCTGAGTAGGCATCAAACCCTGTGTACCAATGAATTCCAAGAGATGCACTGTTCGTATTAGTGCTGTAAGGTTTCTGATTACAAAAAAGAGACCTTTTGGTGGTTTAGTATATGATCCAATCTCTTTTCTGAC
>CAZMBV010000061.1:0-5100 GCA_964564335.1 uncultured archaeon | reverse complement strand
GGTGAATCTTGTCCGGTAAGGCATACAACAAGATCCTCCTCAAGATCTAGAACACGTCTCAAGTATCGTGCCTGTTGGTCTACCAAGGGCCGCGATGGAGCCAAGAATAGGACTTTGGATTCTGGTACATCTAAAAGCCGTTTTGCAGCGACTAGTGCTGCTATCACGGTCTTTCCAAGTCCTGTGCTTAGGACAATCATAGTGCTCTGGCGAGCTGCAATATCTGCAAGATTTACCTGATAAGATCTGTAGTCCACTGAATTCTCTTTTATCAATGGCATCTCTACATACTTCTCAGCAATTGTCACGATTGCGCCTCACAAGATTTGGTTTCTTGCATACATTTGATAATACTCACTGTAAAAAGCCTCCTACAATTACATTATACAGTACAAGGAGCCCAGATGAGATGACCTCTACAACAAAAGAACCAATGGCAAGTATAGAAGCCGAACTTTACGAGCTAAGTATGCCCGGTAGATTGATTGGAAAAGAAGTTCTAGATAACCGTGCTAGAAGGATTGGTATTGTTAGAAGCATTAGGATAGCGCTCCATCCAACTCGTTCGGAGCTCATAGTGAAAGGCGCGGAAGTGGAATTCCCAATTGATTTTTCAAAAGTGGATGCTGTAGGTACTGTCGTACAACTCAATTCTGTTGTTAAGGACGCTGAAGAAATTGAGGTTCACGATGTCATAAGACTCCAAAAAGAAGTCCTTGACGACATCAAATCTTACCTTGGAACACGGTAAGACAATTCAGGACCCTTTTCGAAGGGTTAATAGTGTCAAATGACTCTCTTTCACCTCTGGAGGTATACATATGCCCCTTACTGTGGAAGAACTTGCTCAAACAATTGATCATACTGTATTGAAACCAGAAACGACACGAAGCAAAGTCAAACAACTTTGTGAAGAAGCGATGGATTACAATTTTGCGGCAGTCTGTATCAATGCAGTCCATGTTGAATATGCTGTTGAGCTTCTCAAAGATAGTTCGGTAAAGGTATGTTGTGTTATTGGATTCCCTCTGGGAGCAACCCTATCATCAGTTAAGGCAATGGAAACGCGAGAGGTTGTAGCATTAGGTGCTCATGAGGCAGATATGGTGATGAATATTGGAGCGCTTCGTGATGGCAATTTTGATCTCGTGAAAAGTGATGTGGAAGCAGTGGTAGCAGCCTCTGGTGACGCTCATGTGAAGGTCATTCTGGAAACAGGTCTCTTGACGGATGATCAGATGATTAAAGCCTGCCTAATCTGTAAAGAAGCAGGGGCTGATTTCGTCAAGACTTCGACAGGATTTGGTCCAATGGGCGCCACGCCGCACGATGTCAAAATCATGCGTGAAACTGTTGGAACAGAAATGGGGGTTAAAGCCGCAGGAGGAATTCGTACATTCAAGGAAGCACTCCGACTTATTGATGCAGGAGCAAATAGAATTGGAACCAGTTCGGGGATAGGAATAATTGAGGACTATCGTTGGGCTCAATATAGTGATTCCTGGATGCAACCGGACAAACCTTGTTGGACATGCCCGAGTCGCATGGCAAATATTGCAAAACAACCAAAAGATGTCTATCTTTGGTATAAACAACGATGTCTGACTTGCCCGGATAAGGAGCACAATGTCTTCACAGATTAGGAGGAATGATGTATGTCTGATACTTCTCAACAATATTCTAAGGCTGAACTTCTCTATGTATCATTGAGCGATAGGACAGTAACCCGAAAACCAATTCCCAAGGATCTCATTAGAGAATTCCTTGGAGGTCGAGGGCTTGGCGTTAAATTGCTCTGTGACAATCTTGCTCCTGGAATCGACCCGTTATCACCTGATAACTGGATAATCTTCGCTGTAGGTCCTTCGACATCAACATCGGTCCCGACCGGAGGTCGTTTTGTTGTAATCACAAAATCTCCCGCAACTGGTACAATTTTTGATTCACATGCTGGAGGTTATTTTGGCAATCAACTGCGTCGTGCTGGAATCGCTGCGGTCATTGTGACTGGAGCTTCTGATTCACCTGTTTACTTATGGATTAATGATGACCAAGTGGAAATCCGTGATGCCTCCAAACTATGGGGAAAGAATACCGATGTTACAACAGATGAATTGATTAAAGCCACGGATGAACGAGCCCAAGTCGCCTGCATTGGCCCTGCAGGTGAGAATATGATCAACCTCGCAGCAATCATGACTGATAAACACAGAGCGGCTGGACGTGGTGGCGTAGGTGCAGTAATGGGTTCCAAGAAATTGAAAGCAATAGTAGCTAAAGGAACAAAGTCACCTGGAGTAGAAGATCCAGAGAAACTTCGTCTAGCTGTAGAGCGGGCTCGTAGGCTTATCAAGAAGAATGGAGTCACAGATAAATCGCTACCGGTCTATGGGACGCCAGTTCTTGTTAGTGTAGTTAATGAGCTTGGAATGCTTCCAACGCACAACTTCCAAGAAGGTAGATTCAACGATGCAGATGGAGTTTCAGGTGAAAAACTTCTAGAGCGCTTAGCCCGTAAGAACTATAGCTGTTATGGATGCCCTATAGGCTGTGGGCGTATGAGCCATGCTGGTGGGAAAGATGTTGGTGGCCCTGAATTCGAATCTATCTGGTCACTTGGCCCTCAGTGTGGCATAAATGATCTTGAATGGATTGCTATTGCAAATGACAAGTGTAATCTTCTTGGGATAGATACAATATCGGTAGGTAGTACAATAGGTTGTGCGATGGAATTAGTGCAACGAGGAAAATTGGAGCATTCACTCAAATTTGGTGATACTACCGGACTCCTTGAATTAATTGAGGATATCGCTCACGTTCGAGGTCTTGGAGCTCATTTGAGTAAGGGCTCAAAGGCCTTTGCTGAACATTATGGTGCTCCCGAACTAGCCATGCAGGTCAAGGGTCTCGAGATACCAGCTTACGATCCCCGTGGTGTTCAAGGACATGCTCTAGGGTATGCTACGTCCAATAGAGGTGGGTGCCACCTCCGCTCATACTTGATAGGACCAGAAGTAATGGGTAGTCCAGTGCTTGTTGATAGAGATGCTACGCAAGGAAAAGCAGATCTAGTGATTCTCTATCAGAATCTATCAGCTGCGATGGACTCTATGGTAGTTTGTCGCTTCACAAATTTTGCCTGGTCGGTAGATGACTATGCAGACATTGTTGCAGCCGGAACGGGATTACCAATTGATGGAAAGGAACTACTCAAAATTGGATCTCGGATATGGAATCTCGAGAGATTGTTTAATATTCGTGAGGGATTCACTAAAGGTGATGACTCTCTCCCACCTAGATTCTCCACACCTCTTCCAGAAGGAGCTTCTCGAAACCGAGTTGCTCAGATTGATGTGATGTTGCCTGAGTATTATTCTCTGAGAGGATGGGACAAAGATGGGAACCCCACTCCAAAACTACTGAAAGAACTAAACATCCCTATCGAAAGGTGAAAATGAGAACATTTGCAGATTTCGAATAGAACACTTGGAGATGTACCAACTGGCTAGAGGAACATATAGTCGCAAGAAATTTCGTAGAGGACATGCACCATATCTAACTAAGATTAGGTTCTTCTGGTGTGATACATGCAATGTACCGCGAATTGCAGAAACTGAGTGCAGTGTTTGTGGTTCGCAACCTCGAAAAGTGAATCTTTCTCCTCCTGGAGACCCGTTTCCAGCCATGGATGGACATCTTCAACGAGCTATTGATGTAATTGATGCACAATTCGGAGAGGATATCGGCCAAGCATTACTCCCATCTTCAAAAACAATTGTCATGAACAAAGTGTCATCACTTGATGCGATGTATGAAATCATTGTAGATGGTTATGTCGTTGGGCGGCTACGTTTTGATATCCCTAAACGTAGATACACATTTCTTTTCTCTCATGAAGGCGCTCGCAGAATAGGGAAAATTAGCAAACAGAAATGGGTGTCAATCCATGATGGAGTACTCCAATACTTGAAGGATGGAGCCAATCTAATGCTACCGGGAGTACAAGGTTGCGACTCTGGAATTGAAGTCAATGATGATGTTTGGATTATTGACTCAGATGGTTCGGTAGTTGGTTCTGGGATTGCTCGAATGAGCGGCGATGAAATGGCTCAAGGGTCCAAAGGATTTGCAGTGAAAATACGAGAAGTATCTGATTCCACTGATGAGTCAAGAGTGAATGAAACACAAGCCAATTGGGATGATGTAGTCAGAGCAAATCAAAAAGACATTGCAAATATTGAGAAAGAAGCAACGGCTTTTGTTAATAGAGTCATCGAACAGAATGGAGACCTACCGTTAGTGGTCGGTTTTAGTGGAGGTAAAGATTCTCTTGCAGCTTATCTCTTAGTTGAAGAAGCAACGGGGAAGAGTCCTCCGATATTCTTTATGGACACAGGTCTTGAACTTCCCGAAACAATTCAATTCATCAAGACATTTGCAGAGAAACGTGATGTAAAAATCATTGGAGAAAAAGCTGGAAACCAGTTCTGGGAATCAATCGATATTTTCGGTCCTCCTGCAAGGGACTTTCGGTGGTGTTGCAAGGTTTTGAAGTTAGGTCCTGCAGCAACATCTATCGCAGAGATGATTGGAAAAGAAACATTATCCTTCATGGGCCAAAGAAAATTGGAATCTTTTCAACGATCAATCGAACCACGTATTACTGAGAATCCATGGGTTCCTGGACAGATATCTGCTAATCCCATTCAAAACTGGAACGCACTAGAGGTATGGTTGTATACTTTCCTGAAGAAAGAAGATTTCAATCCGCTATACAATCGAGGATATCATAGAATGGGATGTTATCTATGTCCCGCTTCACCGCTTGCAGAACTTGAGAGTCTGCGAGAAACTCATCCTGAGCTTCATGAAAGATGGGAACAAAAAATGAGCGAATGGGCTGAGAAATATGGATTTCCTGATGAATGGTACGAACTTGGATTTTGGCGATGGAAGACCCTGCCTCAAGGACAGATGAATCTTGTCAACGAAATGGGTCTAAAGATATCAGGAACGCGTCAAAGTCCTGGAGAAAATATTGAACTGAATGTAACCAAGGGCGTTGCTCCCTGTACAAAGTCTGGATTTAGTCTAGAAGGT
>CAZMBV010000060.1:0-13273 GCA_964564335.1 uncultured archaeon | reverse complement strand
GCACTCTGAGTCATTCTTCGAGCAATGGTTCTTCGCAAGGGAGTCATTGTTTCAACGCTTCGGACCTTTCTCTCATCAGAGATTGTGACTTGTGGGGTTGAATCTTTGGCTGCAGTAACATCCTTCTCAACAATTCTACCCTCAGGACCACTACCAACAACGAATGATAGATCGACACCAAGTTCCTTAGCTTTCTTCTTTGCTCTTGGAGAAGCTTTGATTTTTCCATCTGGCAATCTTGCTTGGGTACTTGGAGGGACTGTTTGAGAAGTAACTGCTGTTGATGTTTGAGTTGGTGCAACTGCTGCTGTTGTTTGAGCTGGTGTAGTTGCACTTGCGGCATTTAACTTCAATGGCCTGGCATCAGGGATTTTTTCTCCTTCTTTACCAATGTATGCAATTGGCTCGCTGATTGGTATCTCATCATTAACATCACAGAGAATTTTCAGGATAACACCATCATCTGGTGCTTCGAGTTCGAACTCGTTCTTCTCCCCGAATATCTCTACAATGAGGTCTCCTTTCTTGACCTTGTCACCTTCTTTCTTGAGCCATTTGAGGATAACACCATATTCCATGGCTACACTCATACGCTGCATGATCATGGTCGTGACCATCATTTTCACCTACACAATATCTCGAACAGCTTGTGCAATTCTCTTGTTGTTGGGAATGAAGTAATTCTCCAGTGGTGGGCTGAATGGTACAGGAGTATCTGGCGCATTCACTCTCTTGATAGGTGCATCCAACCAGTCAAAGGCTTCTTCCTGAACAATAGCTGCAATCTCTGCAGTTGTTGCCCCCGTCTTCGTTTCTTCAGTGACAAGTACTAATCTTCCTGTCTTCTTTACAGAGTCAATGAGCGTCTTCTTGTCTAGTGGGACTAGGGTTCGTGGATCAATCACTTCAACGCTGATTCCTTCCTTCTGAAGTTCTTCAGCTACTTCAAGGGCTTTGTGCAACATGATAAATGTGCCCCAAATTGTGACATCCGCCCCTTCCCTACGTACTTTAGCTTCACCAAATGGAATGAGATACTCATCATCTGGCACTTCTTCTTTCTTATCATAGACTAGTTTGTGTTCTGCAAAAAGCACTGGATTGGGGTCTCTAATTGCTGTCTTAATTAACCCCTTCACATCAGAAGCAAAAGCTGGTACTGCGACCTTGAGACCAGGCGTATGCATGAACCATGCTTCCAAGCTTTGTGAGTGATGGGACGCAATATTCTTTCCACCACCAAAGACTGTTCTCAGAACTAGTGGGACCGATGTTTGCCCACCGAACATGTAATGCATCTTTGCTGCTTGATTGCAAACTTGATCCATTGCAAGGGTAATCAGGTCTCCAAACATAATCTCTGCAACTGGAACCATACCTGTGATAGCTGCTCCTACTGCGGCACCCGCGATAGTATTCTCTGAGATTGGTGTGTCGCGAACTCGTTCTGCACCGAACTCTTCTGCGAGACCCTTGGTGACCTTGAAAGCTCCGCCCCAGTTGAGACCAATATCTTCTCCGAGGAGGAATACACGCTCGTCACGGAGCATCTCTTCACGGATTCCAGCTTTAAGAGCTTCTCTGTATACCATCTCAGCCATCTAGATCGCCTCCGCATAGACATCATCAAGAGTTTCTTCTGGTTCTGGAAAATCAGATTTCTTCGCAAATTCTCCTGCCTTGTCTACTTCCTTCTGTAGATTTGTTCGTATCTTTTCTGCATCTTTCTCAGTGATAGCGCCATGTTCGATTGCAATCTTCTGAATGATATTGACTGCATCTTTTTCCTCGCTAAGCCAATAATCTGCCTCTTCTTGTGGACGGTACTTTGCAGGATCGAATCTGGAATGTCCTTTCATTCTATATGTTTGACATTCAATGAGAGTTGGACCGCCGCCTTCTCGAGCTCTCTTCACTGCTTCAACAGTTGCTTCATAGACCTCTAGAGTGTTATTACCGTCAACTACTTGGCTAGGAATGCAATATGCCTCAGCTCTCTGTGCAACCGTTGAACTGGGACAAGTGAGTTTGATGGGTGTGCCCATTGCATAGAAATTGTTCTCAACTATCCATACTAATGGCAATTTCCAGATTGCTGACATATTCAATGATTCACCGAAAGTTCCATTGTTTGAAGCTCCATCACCGAAGAAACACACAACCACATCGTCCGTCTTTCTCATCTGACAAGAAAGTGCGGCGCCAACTGCTATTGGAAGACCCGAAGCAACAACACCCGTAGCTCCTAATACTCCAACATCAAACTGGGTGATGTGCATTGAGCCGCCTTTGCCTTTACAGGAACCTGTTTTCTTGCCTAGTAATTCTGCTAGGGCTGCGTTCATATCTGCTCCTTTTGCAACAACATGTCCGTGCCCTCGATGAGAGCTCTGAATCCAGTCTGAATCCTTGAGTGCAGTAGTCACTCCTGCTGCAACTCCTTCCTGTCCTAGATACAGATGTAGTGTTCCAGGAACAATATTTTCACCAAATAAATCCCAGACCTTCTCTTCAAATAATCGTATTTTCAGAGTCCTAGTAAATAACTCTTTGAGGGTCTTCTTATCAATTGCCATTGTCTACTCAACTACCTTGTGATGATTAAGAGCTTCAGAGCGTTCCCCGAATCTAAGTTGATAAAGGCTTCGAAGTAGCTGAATACGGTCCCTGTCATTGCTACGAAAATCGTCGCTTTTAGAATAATAAACAGTCATTTTCAAAATCAACGCAATCATTGTGTTTGTTATTACACATCAACGCTTAAGATAAGTTGTGTATCCGAAAAATTAGGGATGTCGGAATCTCACACGTTGCGATAGAATGCAAATGTTGGAATTGGATTGGATCATTCCGCATCCCTTCCTTATTCTTATCAGATATCTGACTAGTCCAATTATTAATAGGCTTAACTGGATAATGATAGATCAAGTGTATTCTAGGATGAACGAAGGGAACGGAGCTAACTCTGGATATGAGGGAATGGGAAGATTCTATGATCTATTTGCTGATAATTCAGATATTCCTTTCTTCGTGAAATGTGCTAAGAAATATGGTTCTCCAGTATTGGATCTTGCAGCTGGAACCGGTCGTGTTTCTTTTGCTCTAGCTAACGACGGGCATGAAGTTGTAGCTCTTGAACGTTCACCATCTATGCTTGAAGTTGCACGACAGAAATTAAAAATCGCCAGTCAGACCATTGCTAATAATGTAACGATAGTTGAGGGTGATATGACTAAATTCAACCTTAATCGAAGGTTCCCCCTTGTTATTATTCCAAACTCTATTGGACATGCCATTACCACAGAAGATCAGCTCTCTACACTTCAGTGCGTTCACAATCATCTTTTTGATGATGGAGTATTCATTCTTGATGTCTATCCTGGAGCGTTACAGTATGAGTATGCAAAATTCGAGGAGAATCCCGTAATACTCTCAGATGGCACAACAGTTGAACGAGAAGGAGTAATTCACTCAGACATGTTGCATCAATTGATGAAAGTGAATCTGCGATACATAGTTCGTGATAGTAAGAAGAAAATCATCGAAGAAGTGAAAGTCGAGTCGTCAGCAGCACTTCTCTTTGACAGAGAGGTTGAACTTCTTATTCGTTTATCTGGATTTAAAATTGAGAAGGTATTCGGTGGATTTGATGAATCTGAATATACACCAAGTAGTACTCGTCGGATATTGATATTGAGAAAAAACAATGAGGAATAGGATGAGGGATTAAATCCCCCTGTTTCCTGAACAAACTTAGGGGTGAAGGCTCAAGGTGTTTGTCCTATTCCATCTCTTCAGGAGGCGGTAGTTGATCTACCTTCTTGGGTTCTTCTTTGAAATCTACACCATCCTCGGATTCCAGACTTTCAGTGTAGAGAGTTTTACCTTCTACAATCACATTACGCTCAAGGTAGATCTTTCGTCCATAGAGATTACCTACACGCGCATATTCTTCAATTCGGATATCATCACCATAGAGTGACTCAGTTCTCGCGCGCTCTCGAATGAGAATTTCTTTTGATTCGACAGGTCCCCTGACCTCGGCACGCTTTCCGATTCTGACGCCATCAGTGGCTTTTGTGTACTCTGCAGAGATTTCACCACCGACGATTATTCGGAATGTGTGAATTCTACCTTCAACTCTGACGGTACCTCCAACTTTGATTTTATCTTTGCAGTTAAGATTACCTCCAACTGCAACAGTCCCACCAACGGTTAATCCCCCCGATAGAGTAAGGTCTCCTTCTGTCTTTACAGTTCCACCAACATCAATTGACTCACCGCTAGCAACACCTGCAAGTTTAACACTTCCGCCTACATCAATTTCGCCAAATTCGAGGTCTCCTTCAGACTTGAAGGCCCCTCCGATATCGATGTTTTTGACCGTTGAGCCTTGACCAACCTTTGCTGAACCACCAACATCCAAGTCATCAATTTCAACAGCACCCTCGGCTTTGAATGATCCACCAACTGAAACTTTCTTGATGGTTCCATTAACCACTTTTCCAGATCCACCAGCATCTAGCTCTTCAGCATTTATTGTGCCATGAACGACTACTGAGCCTCCTCCAGCAACTCTTTCAACAGTACAGTCCCCTTCAACTTTAACGGATGCTCCACCGGTAAGTCTCTGGGCAACTGCATTGCCTGTTACTTTGATAGAGGCTCCTGCTTTTGCAGAAACACAATTTAGGTCTCCTCCAACTCGAAGAGAAGCTCCAACTTCGATATCTCGAGAATCCAAGTTTTCCTCAACTTCGATTGATCCTTTTCGAGCATCAACGCCGCTTGTTGCGATAAGGCTACCTAAGATACTAATTCGGTCTCTAGTTTTTAACACCAAACGGTCACACTTGAGGGATCCTTTGATGTCTATGTCACCAGAAACAGTTAGAGTTCCTGAGATTATAATCTCATTTCCCTGTTGAGGTTCTAGTCTTCTGCAATTGCGAATTTCGACATCACCTTCAGTGGTGCCAAGTTCGACAACGCTTTCGTTTTTGTATTCAAATTTTTCTGCCATTTGGCCTTCACCTATAATAGTTATCTATGAATATTCTCCCAAATTTAGTATATAAGCAGAAGTCACGTCTTTGGGTCACAAATTGTTACCCCCTTATTCGGTTTTTTTACATTCCAATGATTGGCTCTGGAATTGGAATTCCAACTAAGCCTGCCATTCTCTTATACAATTCAAGATACTGGTGACCTCTCACAGTGACCTTGTATACTCGCATACCTTCATCATCATCTTCTTCTAAGAGACCTCGTCCGCAGAGTTCTCCTATAGATTCTTTCGCACGGTCAACTGGCATATTGGTAGATCTTGCAGCTCTAGTTAGTGGACAAAATCCCCAGATGTAGATGACACGCAATAACTCGGCGTAGATGTCATATCGTGTTCGTTTCTGAAGCTCTTTTCGCTTCTTCTTCTTTTTTGGTGCTTCGGGTGCTTTCTCTTCTGACATCCTATCCAGCCTCACAATGTTGTGTAACTATACAGTTTAAAATCTACTGACATCCGCTAATCAAAAGTGTGATACTATCCACTAGTAACTCTTATGTCTTGAAAAAGATGCTCTTTTCAATAGCCGGGAGTCAACATGATATGCAATCTGTACATCGTAAAGAGTGATGGTGAACCTCTCTACGGTAGATCCTTTGATAAAGATGCTATAGTTGACCTGAAAGCAGTCCCCGTATTTGTCAGAAACAGTGTAATCCTTTTCCATTCCCGCTCGAGTACCTCATCTGAACGAGTCTATATTCTTGAACATGAAGAATCAGTTTGGTCCTATGTCTTCTTTCATTCCTTTGTTCTTGTATCTCAATCAGACAAAGACGAAAGTCTGATTGACCTGAAGAACGTGGTACATGCAATGGGTCGAAGGATTGCTCAGAGATTTGGTGAGATGATTGCTTCATGGAGTGGAAGTATGTCTGAGATTGTTGATATCGATGACCTAATTGATTCGTATATAGCTGTTAATCTTGGGCCTCCTTCTAAGGCTTTATTGAAGAAGATTGAGAAGCAAATCAATAATGCATTATTGAAACCTGAGATTGCTTTTGCAGGGGTATTTGATGCAAATGGAAAGATGATTGAAGGGAACATTCCTCCCACTCATTTATTTAGAATTGAAGTGGAGATATCTCAAGGAGTCATTAAACCTGTGATGGATATTACTCCAACAAGCGTAATCTCTGGTGACTACAAGCTTCAGATGTTAGGAGTCAATTCTCTAACTGTTGTTGTTGCATCACAGGCAAATGAGAGCATTCTTCAAGCAGTGAAAGTAGTTGCTGAAATAGCACATGCCCTCTACGACCTCATGTAGATTATTGATTCCTTCTGTGTCAACTGATTGACGAAAGATAGAAGTAGGGAGTTTGTTGTGGAGCATTTTGCTGGAGAGGATACTTGATGCGAATTATTGGAATCTCAGGATCTCCCAAGAAAGAAAAATCAAACACTCAATTCCTTCTGCTTAAGGCACTTGAGGCTACATCTACAGAAACGAAACTGATTAACATCAGTGATTATAACATTCAGCACTGTACGGGCTGTGACTCATGTGTACGGAAGAAACCCTGCCCACAAAGTGCTCATGATGATATGCCTAAACTTGAAGAGGAGCTGAGAACTGCTGATGCAATCATCATCGCTGCACCTTCCTACTTCACTTCTGTTCCTGGTATCCTCAAAGACTTCATTGATCGCTCACGAGCAATGAAGATGCTTGATCATCAGTTGAAGGACAAGGTCTTCGGTGCTCTTACATATGCCGGTCTCAGATACGGTGGGCAAGAACATGTCATTGATGCTTTGAATCGATATGCATTGGGTCAGGGAATGATTGTAGTTGGAGCATTAGGAAGCCCAGTCAAACACGGTACATTCGGTTCAGGCAGTCTTCAAACTGATAAGGGCTCGTGGAGGTCATCATTGGACGATGAACTGGCAATTAAGGGAAGTATGCTTCTTGGTGAGAGAGTTGCTTATCTAACCCATCGCATCAAAGCCTCTGAGGTGCACACGTGACATTTGATACTGCTCCTGGTCTTGTTCAGGTATACACAGGTAACGGTAAAGGAAAGACCACCTGTGCTCTGGGTGCTGGTTTGCGTGCCGCAGGGCACGGTCTGGAAGTACTCGTTATCTCCTTCATGAAGGCTGAAGTTGCTATCCGAGGAGATGAAACCGATATCAACTATGGGGAGTTCAGGTCTGTGGAGAAGATTCCTAATTTCACCATTGAACCTGTCGGTCGCGAAACATTTGTGAATAAAGAGAATCCGGACCCGATTGATATCAAGATGGCACAGGATGGTCTTAAGATGGCACAAGAAGCCCTCAGGAACCATTCTTGTGATGTTCTTATTCTTGATGAGATTAATGTAGCTGTGGAGTGGAACCTGCTTCCATTAGAGGATCAGTTAGGCCTCATTGACATCAAACCTTCTGATGTCGAACTCATAATGACTGGAAGATATGCTAGACAGGAGATCATTGATGCTGCAGATCTAGTGACTGAGATGAAAGAGGTCAAGCATTACTATAACACAAGGAAGATTACTGCCCGGCGAGGCTTTGAATTTTAGAGAAAACACACTTTCTTATGCAAATCGAACAGTTAATATCATGTACTCTGTTCGGTGACTTATTCCCCCTTGGAGGAGCTCATAATGGGTGCAGAAAAGAACTTGGAAGACATTCAGAAAGCACATGATAAATGGGAGAAAGAGACCCTGGGTTCACATCAGAAGAAACATCCTGACCGACAGAAGGATTTCGTTACCACCTCGAGCCGCCCCATCAAGGCAATCTATACTCCCCTCGATGTTCCCGACTTGGATTACATGAAGGATCTTGGTTTCCCGAGTGAGTATCCCTACACTCGGGGCGTTCAACCAAGTATGTACAGAGGTCGTATCTGGACCATGCGACAATTTGCTGGAATGGGGTCTGCTGAGGAAACCAATCAACGATTCAAGTTTCTCCTTGCGAATGGGCAGACTGGTCTCAGTGTTGCTTTTCATCTTCCAACTCTCTTTGCCCGAGACTCTGACCATCCTTACTCACTGGGTGAAGTCGGAAAACTTGGAGTCGCGATTGACAGTCTGAAGGATATGGAGATTCTCTTCTCAGGTATTCCCTTGGATCAGGTCACAACGTCAATGACGATAAATGCTCCAGCATCAATTTTGCTTGCCATGTACATGGTCACAGCACAGAAGCAGGGCGTGTCTGCAGACAAGATTGGAGGCACTATTCAGAATGATCTGTTAAAAGAATATCAGGCTCAAAAATCCTGGATTCTTGCGCCTACACAATCTCTTCGTATTATGGGAGATATCATGGAGTATGCAACGAAGAATATTCCCCGATGGAATACGATTTCAATCTCGGGCTATCACATACGCGAAGCCGGCAGTACTGCGGCGCAAGAACTTGCGTTCACACTCATCAATGGAATGGAGTATGTTCGAGTAGGAATGAGGCAAGGATTGGATGTTGATGCATTTGCTCCCAGACTCTCATTCTTTTTCAATGCTCATAATGATATCTTTGAAGAAGTAGCTAAGTATCGCGCTGCCAGACGCATATGGGCACGCGAGATGAAGGAAACCTTCGGTGCTAAGAACGAGAGGTCTCTCTGGATGCGGTTCCATACTCAGACTGCTGGTTGTTCACTCACTGCTCAGCAGCCCATGGTCAATATTGTAAGAACTGCATATCAAGCTCTAGCTGCAGTCCTTGGAGGTACGCAGTCACTACACACAAACTCTATGGATGAAGCTCTTTGTCTACCAACTGAGAATGCAGTTCGTGTAGCACTGAGGACCCAGCAGATACTTGCTGATGAGAGTGGTGTGGCTAATACTATTGACCCATTAGCTGGTTCCTACTATATTGAAAAATTGACTGATGATATGGAGAAGGAAGCCTACGAATACTTTGACAAGGTCGAAGCTATGGGTGGTGTTGTTGCAGCTATTGAGAAAGGTTTCTTCCAGCGTGAAATTTCCGAAGCAGCTTATCGTTACCAGAAAGAAATCGAAAGCGGTGAGAGAACTATCGTTGGTGTCAATGATTATGTTATGGAAGGTGAACACATTTCCATCCCCGTCTTGAAGATTGATCCCGAAGTAGAACGTCGGCAGGTAGAGCGAACTCAGAAGCTCAGGAAGGATAGAGATAACAAAAAAGTCGATGCTGCACTTGCAGGTCTCTTGAAAGCATCTGAGGGTGGAACGAATGTTATGCCACATATCGTGGATGCAGTCAAGGCTTATGCTACTGTGGGTGAGATTTTCCAAGTCTGGCGTGACATCTGGGGAGAATGGGACGAGCCGAAGATCTTCTAGCGCATAGTATCAGATATTCTCCAGATTACTACGTTCACATATAATCAATACTACGCAGAAGATTATCACGATTGCAGAACCAATTAATGATAAATTGATCATACCCGTTCCTTACTCCTTGGAACATTGAGATATCAGGATCTGTATTCAATATAGGCAAGTGAACGGGGTCAATGAAACTGTTGTCCATTTCGATCTCCCCGCTTTGTAAAGCTATAATTCTTTGGTCCTGATTCGGTATGACTCGAAAGACAACCTCATCAATATACGGTCCAGTAACAAGAGAATCTAACTCTATCTGACAACTTGCAATCTGAACTCCACTAAATGACACTATAACCAGAATTGCTGCTATATGCAGAGTAGTGGCATGAATGGATCTCCTCAAACCAGTTCACCAATACCTTCAATCCAAAAATGATTTGGTGAAAACAACGTTTTAGTTTCTTGCACTCTCACAGTTGGATTCGATTTTTCGACAAGTATCTATTTTTTCTCTCTTCTAAAAAGAATAACTTTTGCAAAGAGACCAAGAAGTGAAAATCCTGTTACTGCGAATTTTCGAGGGAATCACTCAAAAAAAAAATGATTCTTAGTATAAGAGCGGTTGCTCCAGAGCAATTCCCCCATACATTAAAAGATAAAGTCGCCATCAAAGGAATACGGAGTGGTTACTACTGGCTGCACATAATATCCAAGCACTATTGATTATGGAACGCGGTGGAATCCCTTTGTTCTTTATGAAGCTTGACCCGAAAGCTCAAGACCTCGACCCAATGTTGGTATCAGGTTTCTTTACAGCAATTCAGAGTTTTTCAAAGGAAGTTATTGAGAAAGATAGCTCGATGTTCCAAGTCGATTACGGAGCTCGACTTTTCACAGTCTTTTCTGGCAAATCTACTGATTTCGTTGTAGTAAGTTTGGGAGAATGGGATAGTGAAATAACATCCGTTCTAAAGTCCCTTCATGATGAATTTGAAAGTGTCTGGCTTAAGAATCTATCACGAAAGAAAAAAGACACCCTCAAAATCGATACGGAGTTTCCAGATTTTAGAGAAGGAATTGTCCAGAATCTATCCTTCAGAAAATTATCAGGAAGTTGGGTCCCTTATATTTTTGGACCTGAGGATGTGCGTTTTACAAGTTCCTCCGGACTAATCACGCCGCTTATTGATGGAAAACGGACCATTAATGAAATTGCAAGTGAAAGTGACGCAGGAACTGATGAAGTACTATCGGAAATAACACGACTCTGGGCTTTGGGCAGAATTAAGTTCAGCAGTATTCTGAGCAGAGAGGATATTGTGGCTTCAACATCAAAGATAGACCGTCTATTGCAACTATCATCTCCACAACGAGCAGAAATCGAACGAAAAGATTCACTCGTAATCAAAATGCTCCCTTATCTCTCGATGTTATTCGATGGACGGCGCACTGTAGGGGCAATTATCGAGAGTCTCTCCGAGGAGTATGAGGATAATCAAATCATAGATGTAATAGACGCTCTTGTCGAATTCGGTGCCATCGTAATACTCTCTCCTGAAAAGAGACGTCTTCTCCTTGTGAAAGAAGCAACTGAACTTGCAGTTAGAGTAGCTGAGAAGATCTACTCTACTGAGGATTCAATGCAGTTTCTAAATGCAGCTCTTAACAAGGTGGATGTGACAGAAGTTACAGGGGTCTTCAGAAAGACTGAGGACTCATGGAACATTGATTATGACACTCGCCTATACGAGGGGCTCGATCCTAAAAGACTCATGGATTTGTACGCCGAGTGGATGAAACTACTGGCGCAATTCGTTGGAGCCTTGGAAAAAGACAAGATCATCAAGTTTGCAGAAGCCCTAACCAATACCTACCAAAGTTACCTCTTTAGACGATATTCTGGATATGACCTTCGTGGGTTTGAGGAGTTTTCTTTCTGGCTGGAGATTAACTGTGTAAGTAAAGGAAGTACATGGAGTTGAAGATGTGTCCGAGTTAACAAGACCGATTCACATGATTGCTGATATCCTTAGTAGACGTGGTCAAACTATCTATGGCCGAGATGTGATTGTCAGACTGTGCGCAAACGCTGGAGTTTCTCTCATGGATAGTTTTGCATCTGATTTGGAAGAAGAAGAGAGTGAAGCATCTCTTCTCGTCTTTGTTGTGAATTACGCGAAGCTCAATCCTGCAGCAAAACTCACTGTAATGATTCTGGCACGAATGTATAACGTTACTATTCCTAAAGAACTGCTCGAGAAGAGAAGGATTTTTTCAGATATTCTAGATTCACTGTCAGAATTCACACACGAGATTACAGACCGACTTCGCGGATAAATTAGCAAGTTCTTGCTGACTTGATTTCAATTATATTGGCAGGAATCTACTGCAAAATGAGTGATTATGAAGTTTGAGAATGCAGTTCTAATGATATTGATACTCACACTTTGTCTTCCCAATATGCTGTTCTTTTCAGTTGATGGTCATATAGCATCAAATCCCCATCTGTACTCTATGAACCAACGTGATTATTGGCCGACCAACGGTTGGGAGAATTCAACACCTAGTGAACAAGGGATGGATGGCGATGTACTTCAGTCGATGATTGACCATATCGTGGATGAGGATCTTGATGTTCACTCGGTGATAGTTATACGAAATGGGTACATTGTTCTCGAAGAATATCCTAATCCGTTCCAAGGGCAATCTCGAACGACCTCAGTTGATGGTACTCATTACCTGTATTCAACAACGAAGAGTTTCACTTCGTGTATGGTTGGAATTGCTATAGACAAAGGATTCCTTGACAACACAAGTCAGAAGGTCCTCTCACTTTTTCCTGAGAGACCATTCAACAATGTTGATGAACGAAAGGAACGAATGACAATTGATGACCTTCTGACAATGCGTTCAGGACTTCCATGGGATGAAACCAGTGCTCCATTCAGTTCTCCAGATAATGATGTCTGGCAGGTGAACTTCAACTCAAGTGGTGGAGTGCAGTTCGTCTTGGACCAACCAATGGAAGCTGAGCCGGGTGTATATTTCCACTATAACACTGGAGCATCTCATGTTCTCTCTGGGATTGTACAAGCGGTGACAAATATGTCCATGCTCGAGTTTGCAGTTGAGAACCTCTTCACGCCTCTTGGTATTGACCGATACTTCTGGCCAGCGGACACCCAAGGAGTTACATTCGGTGGATTCGATCTTCAACAGCGTCCTTTAGATATGGCGAAATTTGGTTTTCTATATTTGAACAATGGTTCCTGGGATGGAGAGCAGATTGTATCTTCTGATTGGGTACATAATACCACTAGTACTGTGACAACCCTTGATTCATTTAGAGGATATTCTCGACAGTGGTGGACTATGCCCGATTATGGTGTTTATAATACTGCAGGACTGTATGGACAGTATATCTTTGTTGCTCCTGAATACGATATTGTTGCGGTCTTTACATCCGGATATGGCATCAACGATGTGGATGAAAATCCTCAGATGGTCCGCGATTATATTCTCCCCGCAGTCATCGGTTATGAGTCCCCGAATGATGCAGGAATATTTTCTCTCGATGCTATTCAATTTGCAGTAATCATTTCGATATCCGTAATAGCGATTACACTTGTTATAATTGTCAGAAGAAGAGGAGAAATCTGATAAGACAAAAGATTGAACTAGCAGGACAACTTACGAAATAACAGGTTGTTCATATGACTCCTCAGTTTCTATACAAGATTGTCACAGTCGGCTCCTCCGCTGTTGGAAAGACAAGTATAATCTTGAGGTATGTAACCGGGAAATTCCGAGAGTACTATACTCCAACACTCGGCGCCGACTTCTCCATCAAGAATATGCAGTTCGACCAGAACAAGGTCAAACTTCAGATCTGGGACCTTGGATCCCAGGATTTTCTAGA
>CAZMBV010000059.1:0-13372 GCA_964564335.1 uncultured archaeon | reverse complement strand
ACTAGGACATAGAAGAGAATTGTACCAACATCATGAGTATCAACCCAGAAGAATTGCATAAATCCTCCAAAGAAGCCTCCGATCATGACTATGATTCCAATTGTCATGAATGCACATCTCTTTCCATTAGATTCGTCTGACATATTGCATCAACTGAATTCTGTTGTTTCGAATGTTGTTAAATCTGAGTTATAGGTTTCACTACGACATACCAGAAAATTGGTACAACTCACGTGTAGGTTTTATAACGAGGTGTGTGTCAAGAAAATTCAATATGGATGTCGCTGGATTTATTGTACTCATTATACTCATTGTTACACTTCTTGTAATCGTGTCAGAACGAGTGAACGAAACAGCGACAGCCCTATTTGCAATGTCAATTGTTGGTGGCATTCTATACCTTGCCTATGGCCTGACCTTTGGTGATTTTGTTCTACTCATGCCTTGGGATACAATTCTATTTGTTACTGCAATGCTCATTGTTGTTGCAGTAGCAGCATCCTCCGGAATGTTCCAGTACATTGCTCTGGTTCTGATTCATAGGACTCGCGGCAATCCGAGAATGATTTTTACAACATTCATGGGATTCGTATTCATTATTTCTCTCTTCCTGGATCCCCTACCAACGATGCTTGTGATGGGCGCATTCACAGTAGAGGTATGCAAGACCATAGATATGGATTTCAGACCTGTTCTAATCTCCGAGGTCATAATTGCAAACTTCGCATCGATTCCATCTCTCGTTGGTTCAGTGCCAAATCTCGTTATCGTCGTAGAAGCAGGAATCGAGGTCAGTTTGATGTTTGTTGTACTGATGCCCTTGGCTCTCATTCTATTTGCAGTCACGATTCCCCTATTGCTCCGAAAATTCGATGATTCCCTCATAGCTCAGGAAGGAGCAGACTGGAATGTTCTCTACATGATCAAACCTAGTGTGATGATTAGATCTAGACATGATTTCTATCTATCACTCATTGCCATGAGTATTCTGGTTCTGGGATTTACGATAGGTGCAGTCCGAGTAGAAGCAAGTCTAATAGCTATGTTGGTGGCTTCTGGAATGTTAGTCTTCTCTCATGAACGTGCTCAGGATCTAATCCGACATCTCTCGTGGGATACTATCTTCTTCCTCGTAGGTCTCTTCGGAATAATTGCTGGTCTCGAGAAGACAAAGGTCATAACTGAATTCGTTAACGGAACAACGGCTTTCATAGGACAGAATGTATTCCTCGCTATTGGAATAATGATTTGGATTCCTGGTCTAGTACTGTCAGTAATTGATAACATACCCGTGGCTGCGCTCCTCGCACCACTCGGACTACGACTTGGTATAATCAATGTAGTAGTACCACTCTCGTTACTTGTTGGAACGAATGTTGGAGGCTACATGATTCCTTTTGGTGATGCTCCAAACATGATAGCAGTTGGTCTTGCTGCAGATGAAGGAAAACCCATCAGCTTCTTGAGCTTCACTAAGATCGCATTACCACTTGGAATACTCCATCTGGTAATCAGTACAATCTATTTGTTTCTTGTTGCTTTCTTGTTTACGTGAAGTTACTAACAGTCTAGCTCTCTCAAAGATTATATCTTTTCATGAGAATACTGCATGAGGTCAATTGATGGGAACGCGTGACGGTAAAACGAAGACAATGAAAGACATTGGTTTATCACCAAGGAAATTCTCTTCACGTAAAAAAGGTGGGAGTCTTAAGTTGAAAGATCAAGAACATTCTCTTACTAAGAGAGTAATCAAAGATGGATATGATGGACCCGAGTTTATTGTGATGGGTGACGGAATGATTTCATTTCGTCAAGCCTGTCTGGATAATTGGCAGTTTAAGAGTGTACGTGAAAAATCGGGCTGGTTCATTAGAGACGAACATGGAAATGATGTAACAAATATGTCTCTAGATTCAATCGATAGTATTTGTACTCTAATTCCGGAGTACGGATCGCAAAAACAAAAGAAAGCATCTGATGAGGACTCCATCTATTCGTCGATTCAGGATAGCGTCACGTACTATGATTAAATATGAGATCATTCTATGGCACCAAATATGATTGCAGTCGGTCTTGCAGCCGAATAAGGAAAACCCATCAGTTTCTTGAGCTGTACTAAGATTGCTCTACCGCTTGGAGTAATCCATCTAGCAATCAGTACTGTCTACTTGTTTCTCGTTGCATGAAGCTACTAACACTCTAGTTCTCTCAAAGATTATATCGTTTCAAGTGAAGATAACATGAGGTCATTTAATGGGGAAAGATGATAAAGAACCGAAACGTGCACAAAGGAATATACCAGCTGGCCACCCATATGAAGGAATCGCAGCAAAGAAAAACTATGTGCAAGCCGAAGGTGGGAGTAGTAGATACAAACCTCAAGATCCTTCTACCTGTATGAGAGTTATTAGAGATGGACCTGGTGGACAGGAGTTCATTATCTCTGGTGATAGGGAAGATACGTTTGCTCAAGCCTGTGTAGATAATTGGTATTTTGAGAGTGTAAATAGAAAATCCAATTGGTATATTAGAGATGAGCATGGAAATGATGTGACTGATAGACCTATGGGATCTATAGAAGGTATATTCACTCTGATTCTAGATTAAAGTTGAGGTCATTCTATGGTAATACGAATATATCCTGGTCGGACAGAACCATTTGTTTCGCAAAAAGCTCCCCGAAGTAAAGGCGGACGTGGTATGGGGATTGGAGCTGTAGTCTTTTTAATAGTACTACTTGGAATTTTGCTTGTAGCTGCGTATCTGATTTCACCACTAATGGAGGATCTAGTCTTTCCTGATATTGGAATCCCGTATTCGACACTCTTCCTAATTATCTTGTGCTGCATTATTGTTGCATCAATCATTGGAATCGCAAAAGGTGGTCTGGTCCATGATAGGTTTGCGGCTAGTTACAAGGAACAAGACCCATCAATTTGCAAGAGAGTAATCAGAGAGGGGTATGATGGGGCGGAGTTCATTATCACTGGTGATAAAGAGGAAACCTTTGCTCAAGCATGCAGAGCTAATTGGCATTTCGTACGAATAAACCAAAAATCAAAATGGTTCGTAAAAGATGAAAAGGGGAATGATGTGACTGATAGGTCTCTTGAATCAGCTGATGGCGTTTTCTTCATAATCCCAGAATATGGTTCTGAGATACTAAAGGAAGAAATAGATGAATCTGATGAATATTCGTCGATTCACGATAGCGTTGAGTACTATGATTAAATTCATCAGTGACTAAGTACATGCATCTGATATGATCGAGAGATTGGAGAAATCAATTAAGAATGGTCTCAGAGGTAAGTTTACCCACTTAGATCCTTTGAAAGCAATTGAAGGTCTAACAGCTGAAACAGCATGTCTTGTGCCTGAAAATGGTCAACATTCCTGTTGGCATTATCTCTACCATATCGCCTTCTGGCAAGACTTGATGCTTGGTGCATTGAGAAAAGAATCTGTTGATTGGCCAGATGACAATAAAGCAAGCTGGCCTACGAATGAATTGATGAAGAAGGATGGAGCCTGGATAGAATTAGTGAAGAAATTCGAGAAGGGCCTGATTGAAGCAGACAGTATGACAAAAAGCATCGATTCAATGGATGATCTACCTGCTTGGCCTAAAGTACCTCCATTTGCGGCCTACTTGGTCCTTGTTCAGCACAATGCCTATCACATTGGTGAACTCGTTGCAACAAGGCAAGCTTTGGGGTTATGGCCTCCTCCGGAATACAAAGAAACTTTCTAGAATACAACACTACTCTTTGAATACTTTCACAAGCACAGAGTTAAACCCAGGGGTACTACCAAAGGCTGTATGTTGGTCATCAGTTAGCAAATTGATGTTACCATCCTCTTGCCACCATCCATCCGAAGACCACACAATTCTAGGATCTACATCTTCTGTGAGTTCAAGTCGTACATTCTCAATTTTCCCCCGTACTGATTCAACTGTGACTCGATCTCCATCTGCTAGTTCAAGATTCGATGCGGTTTTAGGATGCATTCTAAGAAACGTTCGGTGTATCCCATCCATATTCTTTGGTGGCATCTGAATAGTGTCGGTCACAACATTAAATGGGCAGACATCGAGCTGACACTCCCCACAACCAATACATTTTGTTGTATCCCATATTGGAATCATCAAATTGGTCATATCAGTTGGAATTTCTAATTTCTCATTTGGAAGGTGTACAGCAAGCCCTGCTACTAGGTTTCCCAATTCTTTTCGAAGCTTCGCATGGGAATCTCCAGATTGTTCGACGTTTTTCTGCATAAGGTGGGGACTAGGTTGTACAAGCGAGATTGCTTTGTCAGGACATTCTTCGATACATTTTGCACAGGATGTGCAATAGGTGAAGCTCTTCACAGTTGCTCCCACTTTGACCGTTGTATATTGAGAGTGTAGCCGTTCTCGCAATCTGCCTGTTATCATAGTCAAGGGGTAATCTTCATAGACTAAGGGTTTAGATACTAAACTCTCCATTGGTTCTTCATAAAATGGAAGTGGATCATACCCGAGGTTTTCGAGTTCTGTTGAGTATAGTTCCACCTTTCCTGATGATGTATTGAATATGTGGTCTTTGAATGGGATCTCTGGACTAGTCGTTCGAATTCCCTCTGGATGTATTCGGAGAGATTCGATGGAAATGTGTCTGCACTCCTCACTGCTCAAGGCTAGCTTGATGGCTTCAAATTCTGTAATCTGGAAATACTCTCCAAGACCTATTCTCTCTGCTATTCCTTTCCATATATCAAATTCACTCTTTGCTTCTCCTCGAGGCTCCACTATTTTCGGGGCAAATTGAACGATTCGATGTAATTCCGAGTGAATCAAATTATCATGCTCAAAAATGAATGTCGCTGGAAGTACAATATCACACTGTTTAGCGGTATCTGTTAGTTCAAGATCGATAGAGACTTTGAATGGTATCTTCTCGAATGCCTTGATAGTTTTCTTTGTGTTTGGCCATTGAGTCATAGGACTTGCTGCCTGAATTACTAAAACCTTCAGAGGACTTTCTTCATGGCTGAGCACATATTCAGGTATATACGTTCCAGAGGGAACGATAGGAAGTATCGAATCATCTAGAAGGGCATTAAGATTTACAGCTGAGCTATTGAAGGGACTATGGTCGGATGAGAGATACTGGAATCCTCCTCCAGAAATACCTAGATATCCACAGATAGCAAGAAGGCTGTGAACTGCTCTAGCTGACCAATTTCCATTAGTATAATGATTCATACCCGCTGGCGCAGTAGTAATCAGAGCTGGCCCATGAGTTGCAAAAGTCTTCGCTAATTTCTCTATAGTATCTACTGTTACCCAAGTTGTCTCACTAACTCGTTCCTTATCAAATTCAGAAACGCGTTGCTTGTATTCTTCAAACCCGATAACATAGCTGTTCACGAAATCTTTGTCATAGAGACCCTTGGAGATAATCTCGTTAGCAATTCCAAGAGCTAAAGCACCATCGGTTCCGGGTCTGATTGTTGTGTAAATATTCGCAACCTTGGCGTAAGGCGTTCTACGTGGATCGATAACTATCAGCTTTGCGCCATTGTCTATTGCTTCTTGGATGTACTTCTTACTATGAATACTCGATTCATGCTTGTTGGTTCCCCAGATAACAATGCACTTAGAATTAGCCCAGTCACTAAGTTCATGAGGTGGGAATTTTCCAACGTTGAATCTTGCCCCTTCATATGCTGCCTCAAAACAAATCTCAACTATCCCTGGTATCATTCTGTTACCGAAGACATTACAGAATCGAGATGCATATCGTGGAGCCATGCCATCATTACCTGATCCCGAATAGATGCCAACACTCTCTGGTCCATATTTTTCCTTAGCATTACTCATTCTTTTAGCAATTTCATCAAAAGCTTCATCCCAAGAAATTCGTTTGAATGATTCGTTGGATTGTTTAAGAAGTGGGTAGAGTAGTCTATCATCAGAGTACATTCTCAAGACATGCGCATATCCCTTTGGACAACATCTTCCCAGTGTGTAGGGATGATTGGGGTCTCCCTGAAGTCGAGTAATCACCCCATTCTCGACGCTTACTATGTATGCACAAATATCCGGGCAATTCAATGCACATGCAGAATAGTGCTTCTCAGATTCCATTACATTTCTTCTCTCGAAACTGTGTCATTAAGATTTCTGATTGTCCTAGTTTGAGATGTTGATATATAGGGAAAGGCTAATCATTTAGAAAAGGAAATCTAGAATCGGTGGTAATTTGTCAAAGCGGATATACACAAGAGCTGGCGATAAGGGAAAGACTGGACTTTTATCAGGAGAACGAATCGATAAAGATGACCCACGAGTCGAATCCTACGGAACAGTAGATGAGTTGGGCTCTTTCCTAGGTGTAGCTAAGGTTCATGCATCTGAGAGAATCACTCGGTACATTGACGATATTCAACAGAAACTCTTTCTCATAAATGCAGAATTAGCAACAAATACCGAATCTCTCGAGGATGATGATCCCCTTAGAACACTTGAACGAGTCACAGCCGAAGATGTCACGCATCTCGAAGAGATTGCTGATGAATTATCTGAAGAGCTTCCTCTGATCACAAATTTCGTGATTCCGGGCGGAACAAAGGCTTCTGCGTTTCTCCATGTCTGTCGAACAGTGTGTAGAAGAGCAGAGCGCCGTATTGTGTATTTTGCAAATTCTCATTATGTAAAGGGAGAACTCATTCGATATATTAACAGATTATCTGACTTGCTCTTTGTTATGTCAAGGTATGAGAATATCGAAGAAGGCGATGGTGATAAAATCATTTCTCGTCAAGGAACAACAAAGATGACCAAGGAGTAATTAGCTTTGACAAAAGCCTCCAGCGTAAACCTAGATTAGCGAAATGCTAAACGTATATACAGACATGTGATGATTTAAAAATGCGTTCAATGTTTGGTATCTGAAGATAGATATTTATTGTTCAATTGGGTATTTGAAAAATCGTAGTGAATTAAGACTTCTGTTGTTTGAAATTAGAAATGGATTCAATTTACTATTCTTGGAGTAAATTAATGCAAACCGGAGGTTCAATGTTCATATGAAATACATACATAGAAAATTACCAAAAGTCAAGTATGAGCCCATATCTGTAAGGGACCTCCTCACGACAATGAAGACTATCTCTGAACTTATGATTGATCTTGCTTACTCTGCTCTTCTTTTCTCGAATAAGGAATTAGGAGAATGGGTGATGGAATTAGGTTCTGAAATGGATAGATTACAGTATCAGCTATTCATGACTCTATCTCTTTCTGTGCGCAAAATCGAGGATGCAGAGCTGTCTGTGGGTCTGTTTAGAGTGTGTGTAACTGCTAATCAGGTTTCAGTTGCTGCAGCAGAGATAGCCTTAGTAGCCGTAATAGGGCCTGTGATTCCTCCTTTATTTAGAGATGCTCTGCTACAAGCTGAGGAAAAACTGATTACCGGAACTATTGTCCATGACTCGGAAATATCAGGTCTGAATCAAAAGGAAATTAATGATAAGTATCATATGGGCGTTGATATTACTGCTATTCGGAGAGATGGCGTTTGGACTATCAATCCTAAACCTAATTTTTCACTTCGCCCCGAAGATACAATATTCGCTAGAGGAACCGGTAAAGGTACAAATCGATTGTATGAGCTTGCGACCGGTAATAGTCAAATCAAGAAGGAGAAAAAAGATGAAAATGCGAAAGAACTCATCGAACTCTTTCTAGATATGAAGGAAACTTCAGAATTCATGGTTTCACTTGCGTATGCTGCTGTCAAGAATGGTGATAAAGACCTAGTTAATGAGATTGCGAGCCTTGAAAATAAGATGAGGCAACTTCATGAGACCCTAGGAAAAGAAATTCTTACACTTGAAGGTGACGTGTTAGAACGCTGGTCCTTACTTAGAATAGGGGATTCCCTTAGAGCAATTGCTACGGCTGCATGGGAAATGTCTTTTGTGCCAATTAGTGGGCTTGGCACTCACCCTGTAATTAGTGCCATTGTCAATGAAGCAGAGGAGATTGTGGCCCATATTGAAGTAATCGAGGATTCATTTCTTGCGAACATGACTCTTGAGGAATTAGCACTTGAGGATAAGTACGGAGTATATGTTCAATCTGTTCAAAGAAAGGGTCAATGGATCTATCGGCCACTTCCTGAATTTCGTCTTGAAGTCGGCGATACACTCATTGTTGATGGGTACAGAGATGGAATGACTGCACTTGAGCAGGATATCGCGAAGGAATAGTAATTCTGTGCTCATGAGATGATAATAGGGATGACTCAAATGACGAAAGAGGAGCATTCTTCGCGTGTGATTTCACAAATATCATCTTCAGTTATATCTGAACTTCGAAAGACTTCTGTCATCTTTCGGACGGTTCATCGACCTAGAACTTTTGAACGAACTTTTCGTCAGTCAATATTTTCATTAGTATTTGATTTAGGTGGGCTCATTGCAGGGTTTTTGATGGTAACCTTTTTTGTTACCATCTCTGATGTTAAATGGGGCTTACTTCTCTATCCTGGTGTTTTAAGCGCTAGAGGAGTTATTGGGGGTATTTTCTCAGGCCGTATCAGTAGCGGTCTTCATACGGGTAGCATTTCTCCGACATTCTCCAACAATAGGAGTGAATTCAGGTTACTTTGGAGAGCAGTTACTGTTCTAACCCTCGAGAGTTGCATTCTTCTCTCAACTCTATCTTTCGTCATGGGCATCCTCTTTCTCGGTCTGCAAATTGTGGATATTGTTTCGATTGTAATTGTGATAACATCTACAATGGCATTATCGCTTGGGCTTGTTGCTCCAGTTACAGCTGCAGTCTCGTTTTGGTCATTCAAAAAGGGGATGGATCCAGATGTCATAGTATATCCGATAATGTCTACAGTGGCGGACATTACAGTATCTCTCATTTATGTGTCAATTTTATCCTTCTTTTTTGTGTATGCTGCTGGTCCTATACTAGTTGCAATTCCCGCTTTATTGTTAATAATTCTAGCAGTACGATTCCTTCGCGTTAATTCCAACAAACCTGCTTTTCATAAAACCATCCGAGAAACTTTCCTGACTCTTGTCATAGTGTCAATTATTGTAAACATTACAGGAACCGTTCTTCAATCTGTGAATAATTTCATTGGAAATAAACCTGAGATATATCTCATCTATCCCGCACTTCTTGATACTATGGGCGATGTAGGTTCAATTGTTGGGTCTACCGCAACAACAAAGATTTCCCTCGGTGAAATCGAACCATCATTAAGAGCTATACGACATCATCTCTCTGAAATATTAGCAGCAATCACAGCTGGGTTCGTAATGTGTAGTCTATATTCCATAATCGCAGCTAATGTGCTAATGCTTAGTTTCATCAATCTTCTATTACTTGAACTCGTGTTATTCCTAACTGCGTTAATCGCATCATTTCTGATGAGTTCAATTGCATTTATGGTAGCAATACAGATTTTCAAAATAGGGCTGGATCCTGATAATTTTGTTATCCCGATCGAGAGTTCTCTAGCTGATACAGTAACCTCCACTGCTCTTCTGATAGTACTAATCCTTCTTATGTACTAGAAGAGATGATGGCATAATCTAGCTGTTTCATTTAACTATCATTCCAAACTCGTCTAAATAACAAATACTTAGTTTAGGATTATAGAAGAAGAGTAATCAACGTCCCGAAAATCGTCCGTTATTATAGATTGCATTTATGTGCCTAGAAAATTGGCTATTTGTACTCAGAAATATCATTACTATTGAAGTTAATTAGAAATTCATCTAAAGAATCAATAAACTTTCTGAGTTGCGAAACATTATGAAATAAAATTCTAACCTTAGGATTACTAGTAACAACGTGTGACCCTAACAAGTGGCTTGGTTATATATACCACAACTTCGCAATTTTCTTTGTGGAATCATATATGATATTGGTCACTGAACTGGTCATTTAGTTTCAGAAACAGCATATCATGTGACCAGCCTATTGTAAGTTAACCACAATACAATGGAATTGATGTATAAATGACAGAATCGATTGAAATTCAAATTCAAGATTATAATGCATCTCTGGCAGAAGGTGTTGCCCAAATGTGGAATACCTGGGATGAGCTATGGCCTGGTGGTTTCACACAAGGAATGCCTTATACTGCAGAACGAGTCCAGAAGCAATTCGGAAAATCAGATGCTCTCGCAATTTTAATTGCAGTTGATCAGGAGAGCCAGAAACCTTTAGGTTCATGTACTCTCTTTGCTCATTGGAGAGACAAAGAAGCCGCTTATGTCGGGACGCTGGGAGTGTCTCCTGAAGCATTAGGCAAGAAAGTTGGCAAGAAACTTCTACTCGAATCAATACTGAGAGCGCAAGAAAAAGGATACACACGTGTTGACCTAAATACATGGGCGGGAAATATGAAAGCTGTTCCATTGTACAAGAAGATTGGGATGATGTGGAATCCAGAAATTAGCGGTGTCAACATGGAAGACTACATTCCTGGGATTTTGAAGCACCCTCTGTGTTCACCATTCTTCACTCCTGAGAGCGCTAATAATGCCTGGTATGATATGCACGTTCGTGAACCTGTGCAAGCTCCTGATGAGTATGAGCACAAAGGAATGACCGTGTATCCCTATGAATTTACTTCGGAGGGAAATTCTCTTTCTATCATAGTTGATCGCATAGGGCGAGGTATTACCGCAATTGATCGAACAATAAAGGATAGTAGAATTCGTGTCGAAGCAAGGGTGAACTCGCATACAATTCTTTGTGGGATGCCCTATTCATACATTCTCGAAATTGAAAATAGTGGTGACGCAACCATCGATGCCTTAGTCAAATTAGCTGGCTTTACCGGATTGCATTTCGAGGCTGCAGAAAAGACGAAACAACAAATTAGTCCTAGTCAGATTTTCACATGGGAAGTTCCGTTCCATGTTGATTCGACCACAGAACTATTTCGCGATGGAGAAAAAGGATCCAATATAGTAACGAACATCAAACTTGATGGAGTAGAATCAGAATTACATACAGGTCTCAAGATTAAACCCGCTGTTGATTTGCATACGCGTTGGGGTCAATGCAGAGTTGTTGCAGGAGGTACAGCTTCAATACCTCTAACAATTGTAAGTAATATCAAGGAAACGGTCAAAGCTCGAATAATATTGGATGATTTGGATGTCCCAATAAAGGTTGAGAATGAAAATGGTGCAGTAAGTTTTGATCCTGAAGGATTGGGAGGAACAATTCTCAACATATCGGCGGGATCTGGTCTTAAAGAAGGTACATATGATCTATGGGTACGTTTCGAAATAACTCCTGAATCTGGGCAGAAAGTTACGACTCGAAAATTCCGAATTCCAATCTTTTGTTTAGCGAAAAAAGGAATCGCTGTTGGACATGATGATAAACAAAAAAGACTCGTAATTGCTGCACCAAACTATACTGCTTCATTTGCAATTGAAGGTGCAATTCTAAGAGCCAGTGACTCATACGAGGGTGAATCTGGCAGTTTTCAGATACGGTCTGCGATAGGTCCCCCTTTCGGAATAAATCCATTCAGATTCGCGGAGAGACAATCATCTGTTTCCTCCACAGAATTTGAAACAATCATTACGATGAAAGCGAATCATCCTGATAGGCCTCTTTTGATTGAAGATCGTGCTATTTTTGAACATGGGACTGGTTTGGTGAGGCACGAAGTTTGGGTTACAAACACAAGTAAAGATAGTGAAACATTCCAGCTTCGACTAGCTGGTAGAGGTGGAGGAATCTCATTTTCCCGAGGTGAAATGTATGTCCCATTATCTGGCGGTGTGGTAAAAGAGCATCTCGGGAATTTCTATTTTGCATATCCCGCAGTATCAGGTGAACCATCTGATTATAGTGAAGGTTGGGTCGCATCGAAATTTGGCTCGAAAGCAATGGGACAATTCTGGGATATGGATTCAGTTGAAGAGTTTCGTTTAGGATATGGTCAGTTGAGCCTTATGGGATATCCGATGGTTACCCTAGAACCTGGTGAAACAAGAAGATTATCGCAGATTTGGCTTGCTTTTGGAGTTCAGGATTGGACCGATGTACAAAAGCTCTGGAAGTTTTATGTAAAGAAAGAATTTGAAAGTCAAGCCGAGTCTCTGAGAGTCCAGGAATTGCGTCGACTTGTTGACCTGAAAGTCGATACAATGGTAATTCCTCATCTCGATAGTACGGAATCCCAAATATCCCTTGCAAAGACGACTCTGGCACCCTTAATGGGTAAACTCAATATTTCTGCACCAGAAGGCTGGACTGTTTCTGTCGAGATTCCAGGTCCTGAAGCGAGTGAAGTCATCGAAGGTGAAACTGTTTCAAGTGATGTTCAGTTGATGCAGAACACAACCTACAACCTGAGACTGAGTCCCAGTAAGAAGGTCAGAGATTCTTTCAATATCCATAGAGGCATAGTCGAATTTGCGACTGACTGGGATTCTTCCAAACAATTCACCATTCTCCAACTCGGCTCTTCAACTAATAAGGTCGATATCACTGAGGAAATCGAGCAGGAAAAAAAGGTTCTACACGTGTCCAATGGTCTAATTAAATTCACAGTGTCTCCTGATTATGGAGGTTGTTTGATCTCATTACAGAATCAACATGGGGTCGAATTCATGACCAGTGCATTTCCAAAGGCTTCTCCCAAACCTGGGAGTTTCTTTGACAATTACTACGGTGGTGTCCAACCTCTCGTTTTTGATGAAGAACTGGGTGAAGATCTTGACAAGGCTCGAACAAACAAAGAATCAATGGTTGCTAAAAGCTACGAGGCTGGTCTATGGAAAGGTGTTGAGATTAGCTGGATTGGAAAGATACAGCAGCTAGCACGCGGAATACACTTTAATTTGAGGTATCTTACAGCACCTGGATGCCCTATAGTCCTCATCCAATGGCTCATCTCCAACAAAACCAGTGCGCCTATGAGGTTCTATCCCTCCTTCTTTGTCGATCCCAAGTTGGATGAACACTTAGCCAATGGCAGCATTACTACTGAGTGGAGTGGAAATGTTACCAACTTCAAAAAAGGAATGGTCCCGATTGCAGTAACTCCTTCACGAAACGTGGTCTGGATTAAACCTGCCGGAGTGAATGAGAGTACTTCTGGTTTTAGCTTGATGCTAGCTAATGATACAGCTAGAATCATCTCTGCCACACTTGGAGAGGTGCTACTCCTTGGAGCAGTTGAAGGAACATTCTGGCTTAAACCCAGTGAAGAGCGGGCAATCACTGCTGGTCTTCTTGTGGACCCCAAGAGTTTTGATGATATCACAGACCTGCAAGAAATTCTTGGCAGAATAATCTAGACACATGTTGTAGATACGTGAAGAT
>CAZMBV010000058.1:0-13818 GCA_964564335.1 uncultured archaeon | reverse complement strand
AAGGTTCCGAATGCTGATAGTGCGAGATAAACTGGCATAGTGAATCCGTCCAATGCTAGATAGAATCGTTGAGTAACAGTATTGCGGATAAGTCTTGCCAACTAGCTTATTACTGAAGATTATCCTTCTCAAAATAAGGTGACCACGTGAAGATTCAAGGATATTGGCTAGCATCAGGAGCCTTGGGTGTAACCGCGTCCATAATGCTTCGGGTATTGAACTCAGGAGCAGATGCAGTTGTCACAAAATCTATCGGATTACATCCTCGAAAAGGCCACCATGGCCCTGTCCTTGCTACCTCTCATGGAGGCCTCTTGAACGCAGTAGGTCTCACAAATCCCGGAATTGATGCATTTGAAGAAGAGATGCAGATACTCAGAAAAGCCAAAGCTCCAGTGATTATGAGTGTGTTTGGTGATAGTCCAGAAGAAATTGCTGTCGTTGCAGAAAAGGGTGCCAACATGGGACCTGCGGCAATCGAATTGAATCTCTCTTGCCCCCATGCAGAAATTAGTCAAATATCACACAGTCCTACTATTACAAGTGAGTATGTAAGAGCTGTAAAAAAGGTGGTTGATCTTCCAGTTTTTGCAAAACTAACCCCGAATGCGACCGACTATGTTTCAGTAGGAAAAGCCGCTGAAGAAGCAGAAGCAGATGCTATCGTAGCAATAAACACAGTCCGAGCAATGAAAATAGATATCCTTCAACAACGCCCGGTTCTAGGAAATAGATCTGGAGGACTCTCAGGCCCACCAATCTTTCCGATAGCAGTCCGATGTATCTATGACCTTCACAATGCTCTATCAATCCCTATTATAGGAGTTGGAGGAGTTTCCACTTGGAAGGATGCAGTAGAGATGCATCTAGCTGGTGCAAGTGCGATTCAGATTGGCACTGCAGTGATGGAAGATATCGATATCTTCACAAAGATCAAGAACGGTGTGAATGCATACCTCAAGGAGAGAGGCAAAAAGAACGTGAATGAGATTGTAGGTATTGCAGGGGAGGTCAAATCATGAAAATGGATGAATTGATGGGAAATCCAGTTTCAGTGCAGATATCTAGGGTCATCAGTGAAACACATCGGTCAAAGACATTACAGTTTTCCCTGAAGAATACGATTGAATTTCAGCCTGGGCAGTTCGTTATGGTCTGGGTTCCCGGAGTTGATGAAATTCCTATGAGTGTTTCTTTTTGGAATCATCCTGAGATGGGAATTACTGTACAATCTATTGGAGAAGCCACACAAACACTCGTTTCAATGTCAAAAGGAGATTGGATTGGTATCAGAGGTCCATTTGGAAATCCATTCAATACGAACAGCAGGAGGACATTAGTTGTTGGTGGTGGTGTCGGAATCGCACCACTGAGACCGCTTGTCTACAATCTTCTGGCTAGAGGCTCAGAAGTCACTCTTGTCAATGCTGCAAAGACAAAAAAAGAACTGATTTTCCTTGAAGAGTTTGAAAATCTCGACCATCCCAATCTCAATGTGGAGATTGCAACAGATGATGGTACCATGGGATTCCAAGGATTTGCAACTGATGCTGTAGCAAAAATACTGGATGGTAATGAGTTCGATAGAATGTACACTTGTGGACCTGAAATGATGATAGCGGGTCTTCATGCAATTGCAAAACAAGGAAAAATCAGATTCCAAGCTTCTCTTGAACGGTTCATGAAGTGCGGATGTGGTATCTGCGGAACTTGTGCGATGGATCCAACAGGACAGCTTGTCTGTAGAGATGGTCCAGTATTCACTGGAGAGCAATTAGCAAAACTCACTGATTTCGGAAAATATCACCGCGATGCGGTGGGAATAAAGAAAGAATGCTGAAACGTATTTACTTACGGACTCCAATTGTCTGTCCTTTTATTACGCGTTTGATGAAGTTCCTCTTATTTCGTACTCGAGGAATTGGTGAGTGCCTCTCACGACCTCTTACCTTTGGAGTAGACTCGCGGACTTTACCAGCTTTTGTTAGTGAACCGTGTGAACCAGGCATTGTAATTTCACCTTGACTTACCCGTGATTCTGAAAAGTTATCATAAAAAGGTATCCAATTGACCCCCAGTTTTTGGTAAAAAGTGGCATAATTCCAAAATGTTTGACGACCTTAAATGTGGGAGTCAGTACCGCATTATATGACCCAACCACAGCTGCGTCTACTATCGAGGCCTTCCCTACGTGAAGACCATACCCCTTTGCATGTAGACGTCGATAGTGCGCGGCTGTGGGATTTAATTTTTGATGAAAAAGTCCACTTGGTCCTTCGACGACCAGCACTTATGGAACTCGCGAGACGTCAGGATCCAAAACTGATGGATTACTGTGAAAGCCTTCTAGAATCAGATGATTATGAAGAGTGGTTGACTGCTTTGACCACTTTAACAGCAATAGGAACCAATGAGGTTGTTGACCGGCTTATTCTTGTGTACGCGCACTCGCTAAATGACGATCGAAGGGCTGTTCTTTCTTATGTTGCAAAGATTCTCACTGCAGAGCATATCAAACCCTTCAGCATCATGGTCCGTGAGGTTGCTTGCCCTGGAGAGATTGATATCACGGGTTGGACAAAGGTGGCCATTGCCACATTGCAAGATGCTTGCAAAAGATTTGGTATAGAAACCATAATTGATGGCAGAATTCCTGAATCTGTTGAAACTGAAGTAGAATCTCATAGTATTGATAGCCCGACTACAACTCTAGAAAGATAAACGGGCTAGACCGCATTCTATTAAACCGAATCATACTGATTTTCAGATATCATGGTTGACCCTCCCGACAACTATACGCTCTACAGAGAGATAGTTGAGGCACTCCTCAATTCAGATGAGTTTCTTAGTCGTAAAACGGTCAACAAGATTAAGAACGAGATTTGCGCAAAATATCATGCTGAACGAACTCCATCAAATGCGGATATCTTGGAGGTTACCATTCCTGAGGAGGCTGAGATTCTACGCCCGTTTCTTCAGAAACGCCCTGTCAGAACTATTTCTGGAGTGGCAGTTGTAGCCGCCATGACGACCCCTCATAAATGCCCCCATGGAAAATGTGCTTACTGTCCAGGTGGACCCGATCTTGGAGTCCCTCAGAGCTATACTGGTCATGAACCTGCTACCATGAGAGGTATTCAGAATGAGTTTGATCCTTTCAGGCAGGTAGATAGTAGACTAACACAACTAAAAACAATCGGGCATAGTATAAACAAGGTAGAAATGATTGTCATGGGTGGTGACTGGTGCTCGAAACCTATAGAGTACCAACAATTCTTCGTAAAGGGTAGTCTTGATGCAATGAATGGTAAAATTAGTCAGACTCTTGAAGAAGCAAAGAGAACCAATGAAACTGCAGAAGTCCGCAATGTTGGTCTTACCTTTGAAACTCGCCCAGACTGGGTCACTCAAGAAAGTATTGATGCAATGCTTAACTTGGGAGCTACCCGTATAGAACTAGGTGTGCAGACTCTCGATGATGAGATACTAGAAACCGTTCAGCGAGGTCATGGAGTCGAAGCTACAGAACAAGCAACTAAACTGCTCCGTGACGGTGGTCTCAAAGTATGCTACCACATGATGCCAGGTCTTCCAGGAGCTACTCCAGAGAGTGACATTGCAACCTTTGAACAACTTTTCTCAGACCCTCGATTTCGACCGGATATGCTCAAAATCTATCCTACCCTTGTCGTAAAGAACACAAAGTTGTATGATTGGTGGAAGGCTGGAAAGTACACTCCCTTCACCAACGAACAAGTAGTTTCTGTTGTTACATCAGCTGTGAATAAGATGCCTGAATATGTACGGATTCAGCGTATGCAGCGAGATATTCCTCTGCATCAGATAGAGGCAGGACTCAATCAGGGTAATCTCCGAGAACTGGTTCATCAAAAAATGGCGGCTGAAGGACTACGAAATCCCACTATTCGATTTAGAGAGATTGGTCATTTTCAGATGCGTACCAATCAAGACGTTGATCCTGCAAATATGGAGCTTGTTCGCCGCGACTATGAGGCTGCTGATGGCACCGAGATATTTCTCTCCTACGAAGATACCGAGTTGGATATTCTCTTTGGATTTATTCGCCTAAGAAAGCCCAGTGAGGAGGCTCATAGACCTGAGATTACAAACAAATCATTCATTATTCGTGAATTGAGAGTGTATGGTCCAGTAGTTGATATTGGCGAACGGGATCCTGATGCATGGCAACATCTTGGTCTGGGAGAGAAGATGATATCTATGGCATATGATATTGGCAGAGAAGAATTTGATGCTTCACAACTGCTAGTTAATAGTGGGATTGGTGTGAAGGAATACTATCGAGGGCTTGGATTTGTCGATAAAGGACCTTATCTTCTCAAGAAAACCGGAATTTGAGTCATTGCGAGATATTTATGTTTCATTAGAACACGTGTTCGAATTATAGTAAAATACTTTATTCCTCCAAATGAGAAGTATATCATAGAGTTGTAGTAATCAGAAACTCTAGGTGAAAGTTTCGTGGCGAGATTTAAAATTAGTCCCCTATCCTTGATTGCATTCACGCTGAGTGGTGTTTTGTTACTCATGGTTCAGTTTGGATTTATCTCCCCAATAGGGTGGATTGTAATTCCTTACTCAGAATTCATATGGTTGTTTTGGATTTCAGCCATTTTATTCATTGCCTCAACAGCTAATCTGGTTGTAAGAATTCCAAGTTATACAAAATGGTCTGAAGGTTATAGTGGAACTATTACTCGCACAGTAAGAATTGCTGGAAAACAAAAGGACTATTTCATTCAAGGAGCAGGTGATGCTCCGATTAAGGCGGTCCTTCTTGATGATTGGCCATTTAGCGAACAAGATCAAAATTCGAAGTGGCATGTTGTTGATAATCTTGGAAATGATGTTACAAATGCCCCACTTAGTTCATTAGAGGAAATAGCAACTGTAATTATTGAAGAAGATACTTGATAGTTTAAACATATGAAATTCACAGAGTATTGTGAAGAATAGAATGATTATAGACACAAATCTGGAACATCTAATTGATTCTGTACCTTGCTACTTCTGGATAATCAAGAAATTCCCAACTTCCCTTGATACCCTTTACACGTGCACCTAACTCTAGGTGCAACATGGCAATACCACAATCGAGGCGTCTTGAAACTCCAAAACCTTCCCTCTTACTGTTAGATGATATAGTAATTGAGTCACCATTAATTGTGAACCGCCACGGTTGTCTGTTTGCTGCAGAAGGAGCAAGCCTAGCCGCTTCTAGTGCAGAGTCAATCCAATCTCCCTCCATTTTTTGGTCTGAAATAACGAGATCATTAAGGTCCTTACGTCTGTATGTTTTTGTGGATTTACCTATCCTATCACCATCAATCTTAGAGTATCCAACGGGTGTGATTGCTAAAATCTGCTCATTATCCTTGAGATCTATTTGCTTTTCGACTGATTCTCGTTTGAAGAAACCACCAACCCAACATGTGTTTAACCCTTGGGATGTAGATTCCAAAATGACCCCTTCTCCAATGTACCCTGCGCTCGCTTGGACATTTGGAGTGTTCATATTCCCGATGAATGCGATATAGTATGGAGCTTCTGTGACTTTGAAAAAATACTGACCTACTGCCCCTTTGAATACATCATTAGCAGGTTCTCGTACAAGAACAGATCTAACACCTAGAAAAGGGGTAAATTCAGCACATACATTCTCGATTCTTGTAGTCACATCCTCATCAGGCATTTCTCCTGAATACTTCCGTTGTGAATGCCGAAGGAATATCGATTTGTACCATGAGTCGGCAGGAATTTCCATCAATTAGCACCAATTAGTTTAGAATATGATTGTGAATACAGATTTGTGTCTACTATTGCGGCAAAATAAAGTGGCGCCGAGGATGAGAGTCAGTGCACACTATTCTTCAAAAGAAAATCAGCCGGTACATTTCGTTCTATCTTTGCTTAGCAATTGCTGAAAATGTATCAAATGAGTCAAACCACGTTTGAAATTCTAAATTATGATCAAATATCTGCACCGCATTCGTCGCATTTTGCGAGTCCTTGTTGATTCTTGTGGCCACAGTATGGACAAATAACCAGAACTCTTTCAACAATCTTCTCTCTCTCCATAATCCTTTCAGGTGTAGATATTCTCTCAATAGTATGAACTTCTCTAACCTGTGTAACCGCTTTTGGTTTTCTCCGGCAGCATCGACAGCAGCAAATGAGTATAATGAGTATTACGAATCCACCAATCGCTACAGTATTGACAGCAGTTTGTAACACGGAATTGTTCTCCTATTTCTCAACGATAAAATCTCCATTTATCTGTGTCTTGCGTCTATGGTTCCCAGAGAATTTGTATGATTGTGCAAGCAAATGTAATCGAAATTAGGTATTTTTTCCGCTGTTATGGATTGTATCAGGATATTATCCCAATTGAAAAGAGAGATGGCGCCGAGGATGAGATTTGTTCGACTCCACAAAATGTGGAATTCCTTGAACTCATGCATCCTGAGGATACTGGTTCACCTGGTCTAGGAGTGCAAGCACTCCGATTTTCAAGACCAGCGCCGTAATCCGGGCTTGGCTACCTCGGCTTAGGATTGCTACCGTTGGAAACGCCTTTTAAGCTTCTTGTCGTGGTTGACTCTGGAGACTGAGTGAATGGACCGCGGATTTAGATTCCATGACCACACTGCAGACATAACCATCGAGTGCTGGGCCCCTACTTTGGAATCTGCTTTCGAAGAAGCTGCACTTGCTACAATCGAAGTTATACTAGACTCGTCCACAGTCACACCCATCGAACCTGTGGAAATTGAAACTCGTGGATATGATATAGAGGAACTTCTTGTTGAATGGATTGGGTATCTTATTGCCCTCATTGACATCACAAATAGATTCTATTCAAAGTTTGAAGTTGATGATATTTCAAAACATGAAGAGGAATACGTTTTGAAAGGTAGAGCAATTGGTGAAACAATAGACTTTGATAAGCATGATACAAGAACTGAAGTCAAAGCAATGACTTATGCTGACATGAAGATTGACCAGCAACCAGACAAAATAACTCTCTGGTTCACCCTAGATCTATAGGAGTAATGAAAATGACCCTGAAAATAGCACTTCCTGATACTAGCTTAGCCGATAGTACTAACCTTCGAAAAAAGACAGCGAAGGCGGGTAGGATTGCACGTGCTCTTGCAGTATTTCGTGTTGAAGAGGTGTTTGTTTACAAGACTGGTTTCTTACCACCCTCGAAGATGAGGGATGCAGATCTTCTTGTCAGAATTTTGCGTTATCTTGATACTCCTCAATACTTGCGGAAACGTATTTTCCCTAAATCACCTTCACTACAATTTGCAGGTACACTTCCGCCCTTGCGAACTCGAAGTCATCCATTACAGTCATCATTATCAAATCTATCAAAAGGAGCTATAAGGTGGGGAGTGCAAGTACGACCTAATCAAATTGACCTTGGATTTGACAAATTAATCGATCATCCTGAACTGGTAAGTGAACGCGACCCAACACTCTTCAGAGTAGTTAGTACTTCTCCAAAGATAGCACTTGAAACAATTGAAAGGTCTGACGTGCAGATGTACTGGGGGTATGAAGCGAGTAGAATTGGGGGATTAGTTGACCTACTCAAGCAATCAGAGGGTATGACCCGTATTGGTTTTTCAAGAAATGCTCCAACTTTCAAGAACCTAGAAGATGATCTTATCTCCACAATCTCAAACACAAAATCAGTTTTAGCGATTTTTGGTGGGCCAGAACGAGGAATCATCGATTTATGCGCCAATGAGAAAGAGGATATCAAACACTATGTTGACTTCTGGATTAATACAGTCGAAGGCCAAGGTACTGCAACTGTTAGATTAGAAGAGGCACTTCTTATTAGCTTAGGTCTTCTGAATAATTCAATTGGTGATAAGATTACTAAATCTGGGTATTAACGATAGTCAGTGCGCATCCGCGACCTTTTTAGACAAAAGGTACTGAATCAAATTAATCTCAGATTAGTCTTTGAGATTAGGTGAGAAATATCTAATGCTTTCAGATCGTGTACAATATCTAAGAAACCAGAGCGTGACTACCAAACCCTACATTTGTACCGAACGTGCTGAACTTCTCACTGATTTCTATCAGAGTGGTGGTGACGATAATGTATCAACACCTGTTGCTAGAGCTCTTGCATTCAAACATATCTTGGAGAATAAGACCATCATAATTAATGATGGCGAACTAATTGTAGGTGAACGAGGATCTGCACCAAGAGCCACTCCAACATACCCTGAACTCTGTAGTCACACAATAGAGGACCTCGATATCGCAAATTCTAGGGAAAGAACTCCGTTCCTGGTGAGTGATGAAACTAGGATTACCTTCGAGGATGAGATAATCCCCTTTTGGACTGGTAGAACCATGCGAGAGCGTGTCTTCCAAGCAATGTCTGAAGAATGGATGGCTGCTTTTAACGCTGGAATTTTTACGGAATTTATGGAGCAGAGAGCACCCGGACATGCAATTTTAGATGATAAGATCTACAAGAGAGGTCTCTTAGATCTCATTGAAGATATCCAGAATCATCTCACGTCACTAGACTATTACAATGACCCTGATGCATATTCAAAAGAACAAGAACTCAAAGCTATGGAGATTGCTGCTAATGCAGTCATTTCTTTTGCAAATCGTCATGCAGACAAAGCACGAGAACTAGCCCAATCAGAAACAGACCCAAAGCGCAAAGAGGAACTCGATAAAATCGCCGAAGTCTGTGAACATGTTCCTGCTAGACCTCCACGAGATTTCTGGGAAGCTCTACAATCCTACTGGTTCATTCATCTCGGTGTAATCATCGAGTTAAATGTCTGGGATAGTTTCAACCCGGGAAGACTAGACCAACATCTTCATCCATTCTATCAGAAGGGACTCGATGATAAGACGATTACGAAGGAGACCGCAAAGGAACTCCTCCAATGTTTCTGGATAAAATTCAATAATCAACCCGCACCTCCCAAAGTTGACATAACAGAGCAACAGAGTGGCACATACCAAGACTTTGCCCTCATTAATACGGGAGGGTTACAGATTGATGGCTCTGATGGGGTCAATGAGGTCTCTTACATGATTCTGGAAGTTTGTAATGAGATGAAATTGATTCAACCCAGTGTCTGTATTCAGATGAGCACCGAAAATCCTGACCAGTTCCTCATGAGCGCAGTCGATGTTGTCAAGGAAGGATTTGGCCAACCATCCATGTTCAATACTGATGTCATAATCAAAGAGTTCCTTAGAGCAGGAAAATCAATTGAAGATGCAAGAGTTGGGGGACCAAGTGGTTGTGTAACAATTAGTGCATTTGGAAAAGAAAGCTGTATTCTCACTGGTTATTGTAACTGGCCTAAGATACTGGAAATCACGCTTCACAATGGTATTGATCCTAAAACAGGAAAACAGGTTGGAATCAAGACAGGTGAAGTGACTTCATTCAAGTCATTTGATGAACTCTTCTCTGCTTACAAAGAACAACTCAAGCACTTCATTGACCTGAAAATCAAGGGAAATAACATCATTGAGAGATTATACGCTGAATATATGCCAGCACCCTTTATGTCACTCCTCTTTGATGATTGTATCAAGAGAGGAAAGGATTACCACGATGGTGGACCTCGTTATAATTCAACATACATTCAAGGAGTAGGAATGGGAACTATTACTGATTCGCTCTCCGCTATCAAGTATCATGTCTTTGAGAAGCAGAAGTTCACCATGAATGAGCTGCTAGAGGCAATGAAGACTGATTTTGCAGACAATGAAGTTATGAGGAGGACCCTGTTAAACAAGACTCCAAAGTATGGAAATGATGATAATTTTGCAGACGAGATTGCACAATCAATCTTCGAAGCCTATTTTGACATAATCGATGGACGTCCTAACACTAAAGGTGGAGAGTATAGAATCAATCTTCTTCCAACTACTGTCCATGTATACTTTGGACAGGTGACTGGTGCGACTCCAGATGGTAGGAAAGCTGGTACACCCCTCTCAGATGGAATCTCTCCGAGCCATGGTGCTGACAAGAGTGGTCCAACAGCAGTTATCAAGTCTGTATCTAAAATAGACCATTCCAAGACAGGAGGCACGCTTCTAAACCAGAAATTCATGCCAGACGTTCTTGTAGATCAAGATGGGCGTCGAAAACTTGCTGATCTTGTACGTACATACTTCAAACTAGGTGGGCATCATATTCAGTTCAATGTTATCAGTGCTGAAACGCTCAGAGATGCTCAAGATCATCCTGAGAACTATCTGAATCTCATTGTTAGAGTAGCTGGATACTCTGATTACTTTGTGAATATTGGTAAGGACCTGCAGAATGAGATACTAGCTCGAACTGAACAAAATCATTTCTAGAGATTTCATGGTCAGTGGGCAAATCTTAAAAACACACTCCAGCTTGGCGCTCTCCTGTAGTACGAATAGCCCAGTCTAGCGGCCGTTCGATACGGATACCAATATGGTGATAATAATGGCACACAGAAAAAAGAATGCACCAAGGCGTGGCAGTCTAGCTTACTTGCCGCGAGGTAGGGCTTCCAAATTCGTGCCCCGTATCAAGAATTGGCCTGAGTATAAGGACGGAGCTGCAAAACTACTAGGTTTCATCGGTTACAAAGCTGGCATGACGCATGCTGTTATGACTGTTGGGAATGTCAATAGTCCATTTGCAGGACAGGAAACTGTTGTTCCCGTCACAATAATTGACACACCACCGATTAGACCGTTCTCAATACGCGGGTATGAGGCCACATCTTATGGTCTCAAGTTGACAACCGAAGTTCTTGCTGGCACAATGTCAGAAGACCTGAAGAAGACAATGCCCGTACCAAAAGAGTACGATTACGAAACCAAGTTGAAAGAGTTCGAGGAGAAGCTCGACTCGTTTGCCGAGATCCGGATGCTCATACATACTCAGCCAAGGCTTGCGGGAATTGCGAAGAAAAAGCCTGATGTAGTGGAATACAAGGTAGGCGCTCCCAACGTCCAAGAAGCCTTTGAATATGCAAAGAGTGTTCTTGGTACTGATGTTCGTGTTGCGGATATCCTCGATGAAGGCATTCTCATCGACAGCATTGCTGTGACCAAGGGTCATGGATTTCAAGGACCAGTCCGACGATGGGGAATACGCATCCTTCAACACAAGTCACGAAAAACAAAGCGTGGTGTAGGATGTATCGGTCCATGGACCCCCACTAATATCAGATATTCAGTTCCGAGACCGGGTCAGACTGGTTTTCATACGCGAACTAGCTTCAACAACAAAGTTGTGAAGATGGGAGAGCGTGGTGAAGAAATCACACCCTCTGGTGGGTTTGTAAACTACGGAGTAATCCGTGGGGACTACATTATGCTTCATGGATCTATTCCTGGTGCTGTGAAACGCCCAATTCGAATTAGATTCGCCATTCGTCCTAAGAAGGGACATGTGGATGAGCCCGTGCAGATGAGTTACATCAGCACAGCATCAAAGCAGTAGGAGATGACAGTCTATGGCAAAAATTAAGACTTACACACTAAAAGGGAAGGCCAGTAAGGAATCTGTTGATTTACCACCTCAGTTCGATACACCCTATCGTCCAGATGTGATTAAGAGAGCCGTCTTGGCCGTACAATCACGTAGACGTCAACCACATGGTGTTGATGAGTTAGCTGGCAAGAGAAACACTGCACAGAGCTGGCAGACTGGTCATGGAAGATCCAGAATGCCTCGAGTGAAAGGTAGTGGCACTGGTGCAGCTAACAAGGCAGGTTTTGCTCCAGGTACTGTCGGTGGCAGGGTAGCACATCCACCTGAAGCACGGAAAGTACTCATTGAGAGAATAAATAAAAATGAGAACAGACTCGCGATTCGTTCCGCGATTGCCGCAAGCTCAAATCTCGAGTTTGTAAAGGCACGAGGGCATCACGTTGATAATGTTCCTCATATTCCTCTCATTGTGAGTAGCAAACTCGAATCACTTGCAACTACAAAGGAGGTCCATGAAACCTTGACGGGTCTTGGTCTTGGAGAGGACCTTGAAAGAGCAAGTAATGGCCGATCTATTCGAGCTGGGAAAGGAAAGATGCGCGGTCGTAAGATGAAGACTCCCAAGTCTGTATTGATAGTTGTTGGTACGGATAACGGAATCAGCAAAGCCGCAAGAAATCTTCCCGGAGTGGATATTGCTGAAGTCCATGGTTTGAATGCGGAACTCTTAGCTCCTGGAACACATGCTGGTCGCCTAGTGGTCTGGACAACAACTGCCATTGATAGGCTGGGAAAGGAGAATTTGTTCATCTGAGGTGAGCTATCATGAGAGATCCAAATGAAGTTATTTTCAGACCAGTAGTGTCAGAAGCTAGCCTTGAAGCTGTTGATGAACAGAACAAGCTCATCTTCTATGTTGATCGCAAAGCAAACAAGAACACTATCAAATGGGCTGTGGAATCCCTTTACGATGTTGTTGTTGAAAAGGTTAACACATTGATAACGCCTGATGGAAGAAAGAAAGCGTTCGTGAAACTGGCACCAGAGCATAGTGCCGCAGAGGTTGCTACCAACCTCGGGATATTCTAAGGAGGCTTATGAATGGGAAGAAAAATCCTTGTACAGCGAAAAGGACGAGGAACCACGCAATGGAGATCCCCAAGCCACAAGAAAATCGCACCCGCAAGACATCCCAAGTGGGCTCCAGATAAGACCTACACCGGGACTATCACCAATCTTCTGCATGAATCAGGTAGAGGAGCTCCTCTGGCTGAAGTGAGATTCGAGGGTGAAAAGAAGATCCATTATATGGTGGCTCCTGAAGGCTCGTTTGTAGGCCAAGTTGTCGAATGTGGTGCAGATGCCACATTAGCTAATGGCAATACATTGATGCTTGAATACATCCCTGAAGGTACTCCAGTGTATAATATCGAGGGCAGTCCTGGTGACGGCGGCAAATATGTTAAAGCATCAGGTCTTGCAGCTACGATTGTTTCTATCGACAAGACCAAAGCTATGATTAGACTCCCAAGTGGAGGTCAGAAGGCTTTCAGTCCACGATGCAGAGCAACTATCGGTATTGTAGCTGGTGGTGGCCGTTCCGAGAAGCCACTTCTAAAGGCTGGAACAGTCTGGCATAAAACACGTGGAACGGCGCGAAAGTGGCCTGTGGTCCGTGGTGCTGCAATGAATGCATGTTCACACCCCCACGGTGGTGGTTCTCACCAATCTCCTGGTAGACCAACTACAGTTAGTAGACATGCTCCTCCAGGTAGAAAGGTCGGTAACATCGCTGCTCGACGAACCGGTCGTAAGACAAAGTAATAATTTTCGAGAAGAGGGAACTCTTCTCGTTTCTTCTTTTTGTTTTTCCTAATCGTATGTCAGTAATATCCACATTCATATCCCAATATTCGTTCTACAGTGATGAGGATTAGTAATGCGTCTCATAGCTGTGCACTTACCAGATAGGATTGTGACTGACATACAGGAATTAGTGGAAAAAGGGCTGTATCCTAATCGTTCCGAAGCAATTCGAATCGCTATCCGTGACCTCTTGAAACGTGAGCTATGGGACCAGAATATGGGTAAGAACGAGAGATTGAGTGAGGTAGTAGGATAATGGGTTCGCTAATCGATTCTGCACGGGAACATAATCGAGCTGAGAGATTGTCCTCACCATCTCGTGATATTGGCCAGGCTAGAATTGTTGTTGTAGGATGTGGTGGGGCAGGTAATAACACGATCAAGAGACTAATGACTATTGGAGTTCAAGGTGCAGAATGTATCGCAAT
>CAZMBV010000057.1:0-13898 GCA_964564335.1 uncultured archaeon | reverse complement strand
TGATTAGCCCGCTCGGGCTTTCCACAAGTATTCTGTTTTAAAAGCTTGTGCTCCAGCCTCGCCAAGTGTTCTATTGAGAGAGTCCATCTTATCGACAGACCCCACTCAATAATACTCTACATATTCTCTTTCAGTAGTCGTGCCACATCACTTGGCTTTTCAGCCACAGGAATACCTGCATCGTTCATTGCTTTGATTTTTGCTGCAGCGGTTCCTGAACTACCACTGATGATAGCTCCTGCATGACCCATTCTCTTTCCTGGAGGTGCAGTTCTTCCGGCAATGAATCCAACAACTGGGAGGTCATAATTCTTCTTGACATAAGCGGCTGCTCGTTCTTCGGCGTCTCCACCTATCTCGCCTACTAGGACCAATGCTTTAGTATCCTTGTCCTGTTCGAATAACTTGACTGCCTCAATAGTTGTTAGTCCAACGCAGGGGTCTCCACCGAGCCCTATCGCTGTGGATATACCAATGCCTGCGTTAGTTATTCCCGCAGCAATCTCATAGGTGAGAGTACCACTACGGGACATGAGTCCAACATCACCTGCGGAGAAGACGTGACCTGGCATGATACCCACTTTCTGCTTGGCTCCTGGTGTGATGATTCCAGGCGTGTTCGGACCAATAATGGTGATACCCTTTCTCTTTGCCTCAGCAATCACACGAATCTCATCCTTGACAGGAACATGTTCAGTGATCAAGACAACAGGATTTAGGTCTGCAGCAATTGCTTCCAGAGCTGCATCTCCTGCAAAGGGTGCTGGCACAAAGATGATAGAGGCTGTAGCATTATGAACATCTTTTGCTTCTCTAACACTATCAAATACAGGAATACCATGAATCTGTTCTCCAGATTTTCCAGGAGTCACACCAGCAACTATCTTTGTTCCATATTCGAGCATTGCACCTGAGTGGAATGTTCCTTGGCCTCCAGTGATACCCTGTACGATTACTCTGGTATCTTTGTCAACTAAAATTGCCATCTAAGCAGCCTCCTTTACGAGTTCAACAACTTTTGAAGCAGCATCCTCCATTGTTTTGAGAAACGGAATTCCTGCTTTGTTGAGCAACTCTTGTCCTTCTTCTTCATTAGTTCCAACCATTCTGATGACAAGAGGAACTTTGATGTCACCATCTTTTCGAGCAGAAAGAATTCCCTTCGCTACTTCATCGCATCGAGTGATACCACCCATGATGTTTACGAGAATTGCTTTGACATTAGCATACATCATAGCAATCTCAATACCTCTCTCGACCCTCTCAGCATCTGCGCCACCACCAAGATCAAGGAAAGTGCTGGCTTTCCCACCGTATAATGATACTGCATCTAATGTTGCCATTGTGAGACCTGCGCCATTGCAGATACAGGCAATATTACCATCGAGTTCGACATATGCCATATCATTCTCTGTTGCTAGACGCTCACGTTCGTTTTGCTCTGTAGGTGCTCGTTTAATCTTCTCAATGATGTCCTTGTGTCTGAAAAGTGAATTATCATCAATATTCAATCGTGCATCTGCAGCTAGGAATCTTCCATCCTTGGTTAGGATTAGCGGGTTAATTTCAGTTAGTTCTACGTCTAATGCATCAACTACATTCCAGAGTTTGAGGAAGAAACTACCTAATTGATTGATTTGTTTTCCTTTGAATCCCATGGCTATTGCCATCTCACGGGCTTCATATGCTTGGAATCCAAGACTTGGATCCACATGCATCTTGATTATCTTCTCTGGACTTTCTTCTGCTAATTCTTCAATGGACATTCCACCTGCAGCACTACCAATCACAATATACTTGCGTTCATTTCTATCGATAGTAATACCAGCATAGATCTCTTGCTCAATATCGAGTTTTTCTTCTATAAGCACAGCTTCTACTGGTAGGTCATTGATTCTCATTGCAAGAATTTCTTCAGCAAATTTCTCCGCTTCTTCAGGTGTATCTGCGAATTTAACTCCCCCGGCTTTTCCTCTCTTTCCAGAGAGAACCTGCGCCTTAACAACAACTGGTTTACCGACCTCTGCAGCACGCTCCTTTGCTTCTGCAGGAGTCTTTGCAAAACCACCAGGTGGTGTAGGCATCTTGAAGGTTCGGAAGATTTCCTTCGCTTCGTGTTCAAATAGCTTCATTGATTATCACCGCACCAAGGCTCGATTACTAGTCCAAGGTCTAGGCGGCCACGAGCCTACTTCCGTAAAAATGTTACCTCATGACCCCAAGTAGCGCGTGGAGACTTTCTCCTAGTTTTTTGCTATCATTTCTTAGAGGATTCTTCTTGTCCATAAGCCTGAACAGAATGGAATTGATATACTCCAACTCCTCCAAGCAGTTTTCTATGATTCCAGGCATATTATCCTCACAGATAATTTCATCAATACTCTTTGCAGGTAATCTGTCAAGAACCTGCTTCACAATGCTCTCCGATATACCTTTTCTTGCCTGGACCAATCTTCTAAGAATTGTTTTCAAATCAGACCGTTTGTCACTTATAGCTCTCATCACTCTCTTAGCATCTTTTACAGGAACTCCCAGAACAGTCACACTTTCTCCTAGAGGAGTACAACTAATCTGTGTTCCAGTTTTTGAAATGAGCCCATCTGTTTCAAGTTCTCCCCAAATCTCAAGCCCTCGTAATGCCTGAACGATAACGCCAGCTGCATAAGCCTTAGTTTCGTCTTGGTTCAAAGCATAATTTGAGAATTTCACAAGGTGTTTGCAGAGCCTGTGTTTTCTTATCCCTTGATACTTCCATGACTCACAGGAACAAGAAACACCGTCCTTTGACCGTAGTGTAATGTAATGCCAAATCTCTCTACTCCCACTGTGAACAAGACCTTCGATTTTATCAGGTCTTACTGATACAATTTTCACGCTACCATCAGGTATTTCATTTGCACGATTTTTGGTTGCACTTGTGGACCGCATATCTAGAAGTGATTCGACTAGGGAGTCATCTGGAGTTCCGATGCCAATAGTACTGATATCAGTTACTTTGCTACTACTACCCCAGAATGAGCGATCAATTACTGAGAATGGATCTTCCTTGATATCACGGTTCCCGCATAATTGCATTAGGACAAGATCTTGGATATTCTCAGTTTCATCCATTGCACTTTCTACTTCGCCGAGTAGAGGTAAGAGGTTCCCCTCTAGATCCTTATCAAAATACTTAGCAAGAATCCTCACACGTTCACTTTGGTTATCTGTAACTACAATTCCAAAGGCTTCATTATCGAATCCTCGCTTTCCTGCAGAACCAAGCACTTCACTCATTTGCCACTCAGACAACATCGTAACTGATTCTTCCTGTGCAAGTTCTTTCCCAAAATTCTGCATGAATACGCCCATCAAGAATACGACGGTAGCACGCATTCCACTAGCTACTGCAAACCGCATTGGCATCACAATGACTGGAAGAAATCCATCATCCCATGCATCCGATAAAATTCTTCTTTGAGATGCTGAGACACCTTCGTGCATAAATGCTATACCTCTCGATACCATCTCACATAAGTCCACAGTCATACGGCACTGAGGATATCTCTCCATCAATATCCTTGACAGATGCCTCAAGTCATCTCGATGTTCCGGTTTCAGCCGTAGGTCAAGCACAGCTGATGAAGGTCCATCAAAAACACCCGATAGTTGACCTGCAAAATCTTCTGCAGCGGATATGTTAGCACAGAGTATAATCACCTGGCCTCGCCTGTGAAGCACAAACTCTGTCAGATCTGCTAACGAATCAGTAATGTCATTAAATGCCTTTACACTGAAGATACGCTTGACATCCTCTTTCTTATCTACAATAGTCGTCGTTTTTAACCAATCATTCAATTCCTTTTGATTCTCTAGCGGTGGAGAGATTGCAATATACTGAACGTCGCTCTTTCCTAATAATGTCACAAGTGCAGTTTCTAATCGCACTCCTAATTCAGGTTGTCCAATAAGATCCAATCTGTCGATAAGGACACATACGATACCACTTAGAATATCTGGTTTTATTCTTGAAGCGATATCAAAAGATCGGTATGTGGCTACGATGACGCGCCCCTCAATTTTTTCATTGTTTATTGCATCTCTTCTTCGGGTTACCCCAGTCGCCTCAATGCCAAGCTTTCGACATTTCTGGCTTAAAGATCGTAGTCTTTTCTCTGCTTGGTGCGGATTCGGACAGAGTATTAATGCCTTCGCTCGGTAATCAGATGCTACTCGATTTAGTAATGCTATCTCTCCTATGATATATGCCTCATCATAATCATGAGTAATTAGGAGCTGGCTAGCACCTCTTGCTATTCCATTTTCAACTGCATCTTTCTGGAACTCTGTCAAACTAGCTAGGCCTTGCCTTCTTAGAATTTCTAATAAACGGGGTGCCACTTGCTGAAGTTCTAGTTCCCTAAGAGTGCTCAAATTAACCCGCTCCGGCTCTCAAATGCGCATTAATTGCAATGAAGATATAGTATTTAGTGCTATTAGTTTTACGCGTACTTTGTTCAAATTACGAAAAACTCTTCTAAAAATACTCAAAGACAAGAATATCATTTCCTTCCTAGCACCAATTAGAACGGCATACTAGTCTATCTTACGTAGACACATACAAAGTCTCAAAAGCAGCAGACTAGATAATTGAGTGTTGAGGCTTGATTAGAAATGGCTTTTGTTGCAACTACGGACTCGAACTTCCAAATCATCCTGAAGAAAGGCTTCAAGGTAAAGCCTGGTTCGACGTTCGTCTGTGGATTTCATGGTCTTGGTGAAGTAGGTTTTTTGAGCACTGCTCATCTAACTCGAACACTTGAAGCTGAACGAGTTGGTTTCATCAAGAGTGACATGTTACCACTCTTTGTTTCTATGGAAAATGAAAAGCTTGTTCTTCCCTTTGAGCTATACTCCTATGAGCCAAAGAAAATGATATTTCTTGTTCCTAGATTTCAACCACATCAATCTGAACAGTGGGGTTTCATCGACAAACTAGCTAGCTGGATTGCAGAAAATGGTTTTGAAGAAACTCTACTTCTTGGAGGATTAGATGCGAGTTTTAAGGAAGATGATGAAGATATGCGTTCTGTGCCCACTTCTGCATACATGCCGAAGCTGGAGCGATGGGGTGTCCCTCTCTTAGAGGAAGGTCTCTTTGTTGCAGGACCCTTGGCTCTATTCTTGGCAGAACTAGAGATGAGAGACCAAGCAGCCATTGGCCTTCTCACATATGCAACAAGGGGACGACCTGACCCAAGATCTGCAGCTACCATGCTCGAAAAGATCAACGAGGTCTATGGCGTAGAAGCTAATGTTGAGCAACTACTAGAGGAGTCTCGCGAGATTGAACGTCTTGAAAAGATGCGAAAGTCTATCGAGTCTTCGGACAGACCCGGTGACATGTTTGTTTAGCCAAGACGCCTAATGAACCAACCAATGTCAACCAGATTCTTTCCCACAAGATCATCTGGCTTTAGACGACCTACTCTATTGGCATCTAATGCAAGAGACGCAATTCCTAAACAATGAAAGTCAGTGTCCATCACAAGAACTCTCTGATTTCTCTGCAGGTTGAAATCCAGATAGACGACTGACTCTTTCAATATACTTCTCCCATATGTGAAGGATTCTGCTCCTTGTTTTGAAACAGTCAGTATCTTCGATGTCATTTGAGCTAAATCAGGGAGAATTTGTAAACTGAGTCTAAAACGATCTTTTGTCACAACTCCAAGTTGTTTACCAAGAAGATGGTAATCAAAACCGCTGGGGGCTTCTTCAAAGAGCATATTCATCCATGATGTGGGTATGAGGTAGATATTCCTCCAATTTCTATCAACAAGAGCTATTGGAGTTAATTTGCCAAGAAGTTTTTTCGCAATGCCTTGTCCGAATTCTCGGTCAATCGAACTAACTATGGATTCCCATTCGATAGGATCTAATAGTTCAGGAATCATGTGGATTCCTCCTTTATCATCTTACATATGAAGAAACCCTCGGAACCATGTAGGTGGGGAAGAAAACGTTTCGCTAGTTTCAGTGATTCGTTAAGACTTACACCAAAGGGTTCAGAATATCCCTCTGTTCCAAATTCTAGAGGAATTGGTACAACTTTCAGCTCAGGATGGCGCTTTAAAATATCATCAACTATGTATTCATTCTCTTCAGGCGCGATTGAACAAGTAGAGTATACAATGGTACCTCCTGGTGCAAGTACATTTACTGCAGCATCTAGTAACTCATCCTCTCTCGTCGCACAAAATCTGATATCTGCCATACTCTTACTCGTCTTTCTTGTGGGGTCTAGGGGAATTAATCCTTCACCAGAGCAAGGAGCATCAAGAAGAATTCTCTCAGGTTCAAGCCCCAATTTCTCAACTCTCTTTGCATCACCACGAAGAACTATTGCATTTGTAACTCCACATCGCAGAATATTACTCTCAAGACTTGCAATCCGTTTTCGATCCATCTCAATAGCAATGACTTTTCCACTATTCTGCATCTTTTGTGCAATATGTGTAGTTTTTCCTCCAGGCGCTGCTGCTAGGTCAAACACAGTTTCATCAGGCTTGGGGTCTAAGACTTCTACAGTTGTCATTGATGGAACACCCTGTACATAATAGAACCCAAGCATATGTTCTAGAAAAGCACCTGGAGTTGAATGTCCTTCAAAATCTGCATAGAACCCGTGAGAGAGCCATGGAATTCTCTCTAGATCGACTCCTTTCTTCTGCAATCTTTCAATGACTTTGTCTGGTTCTGCTCTCAAGGTGTTCATTCTAATCGATGTTTTAATCGGTTGATCACAGGCTTCAATGAACTGCAGGGTTTCCTTTTCTCCCCATAATGCAAGATATCTCTCTATCATATAGGGGAGATATTCATGCTCTTTGGCAATGATCTTTGCTTTCTCCCGCAGTTCCTTACTGGACATTCCATCATTCCCCAATATCTTCATTCCACAAATCTGGCCGATCTTTGATGAAGTCTTTCATCATTGTGACACAATCCTCATCATCCAAGATAACCACATCAACTCCCCGGCCTTTTACATAATCTTCTGGGCCCTGAAAGTTTCTATTTTCACCGACAACAATCTTTGGAATCCCATAAAGTAACGCAGCTCCACTACACATGTCGCATGGTGAGAGAGTAGAATAGAGAGTCGATTTTTGATACTCCTTTGCACTGAGTCTTCCTGCATTCTCCAGACAATCCATCTCTGCATGCAAAATAGCACTACCTTTCTGTACACGTTTGTTGTGGCCTCTTCCTACTATTTTTCCATCAATGACAAGAACAGACCCAATAGGAATTCCTCCCTCTACTATGCCCAACTTGGCTTCCAAAACCGCTTCTTTCATGAATTCATGATGTTCACTCATACTTCACACCTTATACCTAATAATTTTCAAGAGCTTTCTTCAATTTCGATGTATTCGGAGGAATCACAGGAACCTGGGGTGTCAACCTATCTGGTGTTGCAAGATCCTTGAACCCGGAACCAGTAATTGGCACAACTACATTATCAGTAGAATCGATAACTCCTTGGTCCATAAGTTCTCTTAAACCGGCTAGAGCTGCTACACCACTGGGTTCTGCGAATATCCCTTCAAATTTTCCAAGTGCAACAAGTGCGGTTTCGATTGCTTCATCTGATACTGCGATTGCAGTTCCATTTGCTATTCTAAGATATTTCAATGCTGCATCTCCATCCCATGGGAATGGATCTGCTAAGCCACCTGCCACGGTCTCATTTGAATTCCACGGAGTGATATTCAAGGGATCCTGTTGGTCATTGAAAGCACGAACAATCGGTGGACATCCTTCAGGTTGAACTACCACGGGTCTGGGTAACTCGTCAATAAGTCCCATTTCTTTGAACTCCCAAAGTCCTTTCATCGTGCCTGCCATGAGCCCACCACTCCCAGTTGGAAAGAGAATCCAATCAGGTGGAGTCCATTCAGACTGTTCTGCTATTTCATATCCCAGCGATTTTGTCCCCTCAAATTGGAAACAATTGAATGGCCCAAATGATGGTGAGGGAGTCCAACCAAATTCAGCACAGGCTGCTTTGAGTAGGGTAGTTGTAGGATCCACTCCTTCTTGTTCTTTACTCACTCTGAACACTTTGGCACCTAGAGTTCTGAGATGAATGAGTTTTCCTGCTGGTGCATCCTCAGGTACAAAGACGACTGATTGCAGTCCTGCCCTTGCTGCATAGGATGACATGGCTGCCGCTGCATTTCCTGAAGAGGCTGCTGAAACAGTCTTTGCTCCATCTTCTAATGCTCTACTCACTCCAACGCAAATCGGTCTATCCTTGAAGGAACCTGATGGATTGAAGATTTCATTCTTGAGAACGAGGTTCTTCATTCCCCATTCATTCGCTAATCTTCCACTTTGGAGGTATGGTGTATTTCCTTCCCCTAGTGTGACTATGTTGCGACGAGATCGTAAAGGCATCAGTTCAAAGTACTTCCAAAGACCTGATTTCCTTTGGAATAGCTCTTGCTTGGTAAATACCTCTTTGAGTGCTTCCAGGTCGAAATTGAAATCAATCCTCCCACCGCATCCATCATTTGCAGGAACACTTTCTTCATCATATTCCTTTCCACATTTGGCACATTTGATGCTTCTAAATCGTGACATGTCTACACCAACCTATTTTCATTCAGGTCTTGTTATTTGGCTTGTGGCATGGCTCATGGAAACACCTAACAGCTTGAATTATACTTCCCATGTGAGGAAATCTCAATGAAAACGCCCTATGAAGTAGAGATTAAACTTTCAGTATCTGATAAAGAAGTAATGAAGCAGAAAATCATTCAAGCTGGAGGCGTTCCTCTAAACACCGATCTTCAGATTGATATTTACTATGACCATCCTTGTCGTTCTTTCTCTGAAACTGATGAATCGATACGTATCAGGCGTCGGGCTCTTACTAAAGATTCCTCAACTAAAGAAACAGAACATGCTCCTGTTGAACTTACATACAAGGGCCCTAAAGTTGACAAGAAAACAAAGACAAGAATCGAATACACAGTAGGTTTGGAAGAAGAAAATTATGAGATCATCAATAAAATCCTAATCAGTACAGGATTCAGATTTGTGGCAACTATTACTAAAATTCGAGAATTTTTCGATATAAGTGGAATCACAGCAAGTTTGGATGATGTCACTGATGTTGGGCTCTTTATTGAGCTTGAACTGATCGCTGATGGGGATGATCGAATGAAAGAAGCTAGAGAACGGATTTTAAAATTGGTGAAAACTCTTGGATTTGATGAAAAGGATACGATACGCGAATCATATCTTGAACTCTATTTGACGAACACCTCATAGGACATACTCTGCAACCTCATCTCTCAGTTCGTCTACAAATCTTTGGAGAATATTATGACGTTCTATTGCTAGATGCTTTCCTTTAGCAGTGTACATCAAATCTTTCAGTTTCAGGAGTTTCTCATCAGCATGCTTTAGAAATCCAACCATTCCTTTTCCTTTAGATTCTGCCTGCGCAATAGCTCGATATATACCAACTGCACCCATTGCATCGAGTTTGTCTGCATCACTCAATATTTTCCCTTCAAGAGAAGTGGGCTCGATTCCTTCACTGAATCTGTGCGTTCGAATTGCATCAATAATTCGGTCGATCTCGGTTGTAGAGTACCCGAGCTCTTGAAGAAGTGGTTTACTCATCTCTCCAGAAAGGATTGAATGTGAAACTCCTGTTTCGGATTCTTTCAATCGACCGACATCATGTAACAAAGCAGCGGCTTGAAGGACTCTTGTAGAGATAGGCAATCCTTCTCCAATCAGTCTAGATAGTGAATATACTCTCCTGATGTGATCCAAAGTGTGAGCCCCTTTGTTAAAATTAGAGAACTCTTTTTGCACGAAATCTATGATTTTTAGTTTTGCAGACATGTTTCTTACCTCCCGAGAGTGCCTCTAAAGACTATCTAGAGTTATTTTCTATGACCTTTTGTACTCTCAGGTTGTTTCGATAAAGCGAATGGAGGTCACCCAAGAAACCCTTTAATTACTTAAAATGGACGACTGAGGGTGACTTGATACGCCAAATATCTCAAAGTCACCACCAACCCCTCACCGGGGATATGAGAGGACCAAACATTTGAGCGCTGAAGGAACCACTCGTAAGCGAATGGGCATTACTGCGATAATTAGCTCAATCTTTATTGTTGCAAGCTTAGTGTGGGGGCTCTATAGCTTTGTTTTGATTCAATCTGGAAATGTAAGGCTTCACGATCCACATTACGAATATGACACTATAGATTATTGGCCTTACACAAATAATTTTACAGGACGAGACAGTAACTGGTTTGACAATCTGAATTATACTAATCTTCAAATCAACGATACTTTGCCATTGAATCTACTGGATCACATGAACGATTCAGTATTCTATGTGGCGCCTGCAGATCCGGGGCAGTTATGGCGAATCGATTCATTCGATCAGTATGATGGGTCCGGTTGGTCCAAGACTCTTACAAATATTCGGCCTCTTATTGCTGGAGAGGAACTCATCCCACTCACAGCGGCGACAAATCAGGTTTATACGATATTATTCAATACCACTGCCGGTGCCGAAGTAGGTACAATCTCCCTTCCTTCATTATTCCCATCCATTCGTGTCATTGAAGACTCATTTCAGACATATTCTCTTGTAGATGGAGTATATACCCCTGATGTCCCATCACGATTCTTACAATATGATTTGGAAACTGATGATTATGGAACTCTTCTTTTTAGCCCTCTTATTGATGGAATAACAGGGGAAGATGTCATGGTCAGCTTTCAAGTCACTTTTGTTGACCAAGACCTTAACCAAGTTCAGGCTCTTGCGCGGCTCGGTATATATGCCCCACCAGGGATGGATATTTACAAAGACCTCTCTCTGGTTCAACCTCTTACACAACGTGTTACTGATAACATCAGTCAATTTGTCGGTGTTGGTTCGAATGCATATGAAACTGCTATGGCGGTTAAGGCCTACTTCCAGAGTACATTTACACTCAACATCTCCCTGGAAGCCCTGCTAGATCGGCCCGGTAATCGCGAAGTTACTGATTGGTTCTTAGAACGTGGAAATGGGCTTCCTAGCGATTTTGCTACTGCATACTGCGTCTTCATGCGTGATTTGGGCATACCAGCACGAGTGGTCAGCGGTTATGCTCTTGGTGAACCACATCCTACAGCGGATATGCGTATCCTGATGGTTCGCCATATGGTCTTCTGGGATGAAGTCTTCATTCCCATGAGTGGACACCCTGATGGTGGAGAATGGATTCAAGTAATTCCTGCACCACTTCCTGATTATATGGGTGGTGGAGAGGACCCAGGGAATGTGCCTATTCCCAATATTGTGCTGTCAGTTTGGCCAACAAGTGCTCTTATTTGGGCTGAGATTGGAACTCCATTCGAACTGAGGGCAATGGTTACTATTGACGGAGCCCCAATTACTACTCCTGATATAATCACATTTTATGATACAACTGATACAGAACTGATTGGTACTGCTGTCATTGGGGAGTCATTGCCTGGCATCGCAAGTATCACTTACACTTATCCAAGTAACTCTACAGTGGACTTTCACATTATAACTGCCACTTGGACAAATCCATACTTTACAGTCTGGAATTATACTCAAATTTATGCCGTGAATACACCAGTACCCATGGCTCGTGAAGCTCCTTCATTCGAGCCCTCTAATGTTATTCTAGCAGAAACTTATGAACTTGATATCAATCAAGGATTAGACACTTATGTTGCGTATTGGGAGGATACAATCCATGTATATGGAATCATGACTGTTGGAGGAAATCCACTCAATAGTTCTAAGTACGGAAATCAATACATCCAGATTAGATGGGATGATGCGATTGTAGGTGACGCATTTATCAACGAGTATGGCTACTATGAATATGATATCTATGTCGATCCCCTTGACCTCGCATTAATGAAAGTTGGACCGCATGAAGTCTGGTCTTCTTATGCTGGTGATTGGAACAGCGTGCTTGGATTTTGGCAGCTTTTTCCTGCAAATTCACTTTACAATTCTACTGTCACAGTATGGGGCCGGGTCGGTTTCAATCTCTCTGTGATTCCTGGGTCTATCAGTGCTGGGGGAACTATCTATTATGACGGCACAATCTCTTTTCTGAATGGCACTTCACTGCCAACTGGACAGAGTGTAGGAACTTTCTTTGGAAGTCAGGCTAACTCCTCTCAACCCGTCAACACTACAGGTGGATTTAGTTGGACATATCTAATTCCCGGGGCTCAGAGTGAAGGAACCTACTTTGCTCGTGCAAACTGGACCTCTCCGTGGCAGTACATTACTGGAAACTGGAGTATACCAATTCCAATTGATGTTGGCGCAGGAGGTTCACAGATAAGTCTGAATCCACTCCCAGATCCTGTCTTCATCAATGAAATCTACACAATCTCAGGATACTTGACACATGTATCAAACAATTCAGGTATTGGTTCACAAACAGTGATTGTGTATTGGAATACTACTTCCCCAATAATCATAGGATCCCCTATCACTGCAGCAGATGGATATTTCGAGGTGAGTATTCCTATTCCTGCAGGGTATGAAGGAAATGTAACCTACTGGGCAAATTTCACATCTTACGTACCTGATTTGACTAATAGTGAGTCTTTTCATCTTGGAACTACAGTGAAAAGATACGATGTGGATATCACGATAAACGTTTCACCTAATCCTACTCATCCCTTACAAACTATTACAATACAGGGCATTGTTACACTGCCAGAAAATGCAAGCTCTCCACTTGCATCTGTTGAGCTTGAGATATATTGGGCAAATTCGACCTATCCTCTTGGTGTCGTAATCGGGACAACCTTGGGGACCAATTCTACAGGTGGATACGTATTCTACTATCAGATCCCTCTTAATCATAATATTGAAACAGTGGATGTCTGGGCGAGTTTCACCTCACCCTATGCAAACATTGCCAATAACGAATCTCTGCATGAACCTCTAGTGATTGAATTGACTGGCACACTAATTACAGTCTATTCAGATTCTCCAAGTTACTATCTTAATGAAACTGTACACGTCACGGGACATCTCCAATTCTCAAATGGAACAGCGATTCCATATGAAAGAGTGTTCATTCATTGGATTAATGCATCAGGCACATGGATATTTGAGAAATACACAGATGTTAACGGTGATTATCAGTTTCAATACAATCTCTCTACTAGTATGGACACGGGTCTTGTAGATGTTCATGTGAACTGGACTGACACAAGCGGGCTATATACTGATGCTAATGCTACCCTAACACCATCCATTCAATTGAACAAATATGATCTTCAGATAGTCACAGACATTTCGAGTCAAATCTATGTTGATGAAACGATTGTGGTCCAAGGTAATTTATCGTATGCTGGAGGAACGCCACCTCTAGTTGGTGAGCTGGTCGAGCTATCGTGGTGGAATACATCTGCACAATGGGAAATTCTAGGGTATTTACCAACTAACAGCACTGGAGGTTTCTATGCTGAGCTTGTTATACCTCAATTTGAGTATACGTACAATTTCAGGCTCCAGTATTTTGCAACAGATCCAGTTAACAATGATGTTCTCGATTACTTTTTCGCTGTTACTGCTGTAAAGTATGCGATCAATCTTGAAATTACAGCACTTCCCAATCCAGTCATGCAGAATGGCACCCTAACAGTTCAGGCTTACTTGTACTATGCTCATAATGGTACTGCAATCGCTTTTACAAATGTAAGCATATTTTGGGATAACGGAAATGGCACGCTTCTTATGATTGGCAATATCACAACAGACGTGACCGGCCATGGAACTCTACTCTATTCAGGAATGGCTTACGATACTATCAGGACCGGTATCC
>CAZMBV010000056.1:0-13903 GCA_964564335.1 uncultured archaeon | reverse complement strand
AATATCGAGAGTTGCAGAAACTTGGAAATTTCGATACGAAGACGTCGAGCTGGGTAAAAACACCTTCTGATATTAGAGAGCTCGGGGGTGCTATCTTCGCTGATTACCGGTACGGCAAAGTTTTCGTGTATCACAATAGTGCTCCTTCTTACTATGGTGTTAGGGCGTTCCGTGGTTCACTAAGGGTCTAGACTTGCACTCTTAGACCAAGTTCCCTTGTGACCGACCTGACTCTCTGTTTACGACCAGTGTTTTCCCCAGGCTCCATCCCATTGAGGTATGCATCAAGAGAGTCAATATCTCTCAGTAATTCGGTGTAAGGATTATCTGAGGATTTTTGTTTGTCACTATGAACAGCCACAGCATCGACAATAACAGAAACCTCTTCTTCAGAGATACTTCCAATCTTGATTCCCCATCTCTTGTTGTATTCATCTACAATTTCTCTAACATAATGTTCTGCCTTCACACCATGATCTCTGTATTCCCCAGTAAGAAGAGTATAGACATCATGAAAGACACAAACTAGTCCTGCTAGCTCAGGGTCTAGGTTTTTCTTAATTGCAAGTATCTTAGCTAACTGTGTAGAGGTATGCATATGCATAATACTCCACACAAGAGGGATTTCCCTCTTCTCATCAGAGAGTTTGTGATACCTCCAAAACAGAATTTCTTGAATCATATTGAGTCGCCAGACGGGAAGTCCTGCCTCTGGTTTGCCATCATGACATAATCGTAGCAAATCAATCACTACACTACTCTCTAGACTATTTGCTCTTAATAGTTAGGTGATTAAAAAAGACATAGTGAGCCTCAGAAACTGAGGCTCAATTGCGGACGGTTGCTTGGGTTTCACCAATGATCCAAGGTGCCCAATCCTTGGAACAAGTAGTACTCAAACGACCTTTCGCAAGACTACTCTGGACACGCCCGGTATCTTCTTCAAACTCTCTTCAAGCTCGTTCAAAGTAACAACGAGTTGGTCGGGTATGAAGTAGCATTCGTAATAGCAGCGTTCGCCGCGCAAACAAACACCGGTAGTGAAAATTATGTCGCTGAGTTTGGCATCATTAAATGCGAAGTTTAACTGCTTCAAGAAGTTTCGTGAAAGATCACTAATTTCTATTCTAAGTAGATAGATATCCTCGCTTGCCACCGGAAAGAGTTTCACAACTTTATCCTTATGATGCAACACGGTAAGTGCTGCTTTCTCCCCTATGTCAGCCACAAACTCTGCTGGGAACTCTACTGGTTTTCCAGCGTCTAATCGTAAAATGATTGCTGAGGTAGCTCCTTCTTTATCTAACAAACTTGACAACACGTCCTAAAGGGTCTGTACTTCCGAATCTGTGTATTCAGTCTATATTAAGTTATTCTGTTCTAGGGGCCTTTGCCTAAGATTATACTTTACAACGATTTTATCGAAATATCCCTGAATTTAGAGTAAAAAAATCAATGTTGGAATGCCCTCGATGAAGTCGCAATGTATAATTAGGCTTGATTCATCTCAAACAGTGAGGCGAGAGAGTAGCATGAATCCGCGTATATCACAGTTGCTAGGAATTATTCTTTTTGTAATCAGTGGAGCAATGACTCTGATTGTTTACCAAAGTACAATGATGGTTGAAAGCACTGAATTGACTACAATTATTGCCTCTGGTATGGTAGCTTGGGGTCTTTTAGCAATGCCTGAATTAATTATCGGTTTATGGCTTGTAGCAAAAGGAACTCGCGAAGCTCGCATTGGTGATGTTTCAGGGGACCTAATTCCTCTTGTACAGAAAGAGGGAAGAATCGGTGTAGAAGCCGCAGCGAGGAAACTTGGAAGAGACCCACAGGTCATTGTTGATGCTGCAGAAAAGTTATCTCGTAAGCGTCTTCCCATTGTCTATCTTGATCGTAGGTCATCTGAGATAGTTAGTCCAAGTTCAGTTTCTCTTGAGGAGAGTCTTCTTCATCTCATGTATGCTCAAAGAAGAATGACATTCGATCAGATAGGCAAGGTCACAAATGCGACTGATACACAGATTATCGAAGCTGTAAGCAAACTATCCAAAGTTGGAAAATTCCGAGGGACAATTGACAAGAACTCCAGAGTGCTCTACACTCAAGAGGCAGTAGCTCAGCTACCTAAAGCTGTGACTACATGTCCAAACTGCGATGGAAAGCTCGAAGCACCAGTTCTACCAGGTGAGGAGGAAACCTGTCCATATTGTGGTCATTCTATCATTAACAGGGTGAAGTGATAGGGCGGTCTCGACGAACTCTCCATTTATCAGATACTTGGTTGTCTTTGACAACATAGTAGCAATCATGAAGGTTTGCAGTGAGACACGAATGATTCGGTAGGATTCTCAGTGAGTCATTGACCTTGTATTTCTGAGCATCTGCTGGATTCATGAATTTTATTTTTCCATGCTCCTGTGATAATGCATAGAGGTGAAGATTAGTATCTAATTCATGTTTGTCATAATTGGAATAGATTTTTCCGAAACTGGTTTTTGCTTCAAGGTGTGTGGGCCCCAAATCTTTAGAGAGTGCGGTTGCTCCAGCATCAGTAACAAGATACCCACCATACTTTCCAATTATCTTAGAATAGGCAGTTAGTGCACAATCAGAAATCTGACAACATCCCAACTTAACCTGTGTGTAATCGTGAAACACATAGCTTCCTGGACGTATCTCAGTAATTCCTTCCATGAATCTTTCAGTTATTTCTACAGTTGGGGTAGATCCTATGCTAACGACTTCTGGTTTTAGTTCGCTATTCTCTTTCTCTAATTTCTCTGAAAAGTCAATCATTACTTTCTGTTCTTGTATAGATACTTCTTTGATTTGCTCAATTGAGGTTGCATCATACGAATGTCCAGCATGAGTGAGTATGCCCTTGAAATCTAGATATTTCGAACTATGAATCTTACAAGCAAGTTGGACTGAAGCAGGGTCTTTGGGATTCACACCAGTTCTATGATATCCACAATGAATCTTTAGAAGAACCTCAAGTGTCATTTCTCTTTGTTTTAATGCTATTTCTAAATCTGATATTAATTCTCCATTTTCTAACAATATTCTCAGATTGACCTTTGAAGCAATATCTAATACTGCGTCAATCTTGTTTGATGCCATCGGAACAGCATAGGTAATGTCACTGAATCCTGCTTTTGCAAAGATGAACGCTTCATCTAATGTTGAAACGGTAATTCCATTAGCTCCATGTTCAACCTGCATCTTTCCAATTTCGATGCATTTATGGGTTTTAATGTGAGGTCGCAGATTAACTCCATTTTCTTTAGCCTTTGTAGCAATTGTCTTGATATTGTTCTCCAGTTTCTCATAATCAACAAGGAGTATAGGGGTCAGAAGTTCTGCTAGATTTTGTCTTGACATTGTAGACACTCGATCTCTAGTGCGCACATGCTACCTCAAATACTCTCGTGCTGGGCGAGCGTAAGCGTTTTGTACAAGATTGATGTTTGTCATCGTGGTAATCAAAATGGAAACAATTCCCAAGATTCTGTTACATACGCTTGAACGCGAAAGCAGTCAAGCCAGATTCGTATTAGCCACTGCCAAAGGTATCGATTTGAAATTTACGCCGAATGATGAACTGAGACCAATGGTTGATCTAGTAAATCACTTAGCGCAGATTCCAACAATTGATTTCAAATTCTTCTCTATGAAGTTCAAGTCATTTGAAGAAGTAAAAGCAATGGAAAAAGAACTTTATCGTGATACAATTGATGATATGTCGATCCTCTACGACCGAGGAATTGAGGAAATCAAAGAATTCATCTCTAATCTAACAGATGAACAGATTCAAGAAAACAACTTGAAAGCATTTTATGAGGATGGTCCTGCGAAGAGCTGGACTCACTATATCCCCGAAATTACAACACATCTTGCAATGCATAAAATGCAGCTATGGATGTATCTGAAGTTAGCAGGTGCCCCAGTAAGCATGTGGACTTACTATGGAGTCCCGCAAGGCGAATAGTACGATCACGTGATTCCATGCTGGTCACCACGAATTCGTCGTCGAAGGTTGAGGTGAACTTCATCGATTCTCTCCTTCACCTTACTTCCCTTCGACCAGAACTCCTTGATTTCTTCGAAACCATGGCCATCCCAATAGAGCGGACATGCTCCATAGCAGTAGTCAAACTTATCGCATTTCTTACAGCTTTCTGGAGCAAAATCTTTTACTCTCCAGAATTTACTGGCTCTGTAGTACCAATCTTGTTCAAACCCTTCATGGAGTAGATTTCCACCAGACCCCGTGTTTAATCTGCATCTCACCAATCTCAATGCATTTGTGTGTCTTAATATGTGGACGAAGATTGACTCTATTCTTCCTTGTCTTAGCAGCCATGCTCCTGATATTGTTCTCTAGCTTCTCATAATCTACAAGGAGAATCGGAGTCTTGAGATCTGAAAGATTCATCTTTGGCATTGCTACACTCGTTCTCTTGGTTGAACATACTACCTCAAATACTCTCATGCTAAACGAGCGGAATCATTTTGTACAACGGTGAATTACTTTTTCTTAGTGTTTACAATGCGTACAATTTCCAAACTTCTACTGACTATGTTAGAACATGAGAGCAATCAAACTAAATTTGTCTTAGAAGCAGCTAAAACAGCTGACCTCAAATTCGCTCCAAGGGAAGAAATGCGTCCACTCATTGATTTGGCTAATCACATCGCACAAATTCCACTAATTGATCTAATGTTCTATTCCATGGAATTCAATACATTTGAAGAAGTTCAAGCAATGGAAAAGGAGCTTCGTAAAGAGTCGATTGGTGAACTGCTGAAGGTCTATGACCAAGGAATTGTGAAAATCAAAGAATTCATCTCGAAACTGTCAGATGAACATCTTCTTGAAAATAATTTGAAAGTTCATCTCTCGGTATTCTATCAAGATGGTTCTGAAAAGAGTTGGTCGCATTATATCCCCGAGATTACAACACATCTTGCCATGCATAAAATGCAACTTTGGATGTATTTGAAATTAGCAGGTGCTCCAGTAAGTTGGTGGACCTACTATGGTATTCCTCAAAGCGAATAGTTGGATCAAGTTATTCCATGCTGACTCCCACGGATTCGGCGCCGAAGAGTTAGACGAACTTCGTCAATCTTCTCTTTCACCTTACTCTCTTTTGGCCAGAATTCTTTAATCTCATCGAAACCGTGAACATCCCAATAGAGTGGGCACGCTCCATAACAATATTCAAACTTATCACATTTCTTGCATCCTTCTGGAGCGAAGTCTTTTGCTCTCCAGAATTTACTAGCTCTGTTATACCAGACCTGTTCAAATCCTTCATGGAGTAGGTTTCCGACAGGTTCGCTGAAGCTTGAGCATGGAAGGAGACCTCCCTCTGCATCGACTGAGAGCAATCCATCACAACAAGCACAACTTTTTGCACCAAGACCATGAGCGATTGGATTGAACAAACAGACCGGTGTAGGAGCATACCAGACAAATTGAATGCCTCTCTTACTTGCTCTCTTCTTTACTCGTTTGACAATCTCTTCAATCTCCTCATACTTGACCTGTAGCTCATCCCTCAACTTAGCGGCAGTACCAGTATAGATTACCATGTTCATACTGAAGTAGGAGAGCTCAAGTTCATCAACAAGAAAATCGACAAGGCGTTCGAGATGATCCTTGTTCGGTCGACAAATGGTTGTGTTACAATGAGTATAGATGTCTGTTTCTCTGAGATTCTTCACACCTTGTACTGTTTGGTCAAAAGCTCCAGGTGCACCAACGATAAAATCATGAATCTCTGCATCTGGCCCTTCGATTGAAACTTGAGCACTATTCAATCCTGCATCTACTAATTTCTGAACGAATTCTTTGCTGCTACAACGACGACCATTTGTGATGAGATTGACTCGGAGACCTTTTTCTCGTCCGTAAGAAATCAGTTCGAATAAATCTTCTCGCAGAGTAGGTTCTCCGCCCGTGAACGAAAGACTAGGAACCTTTGCATCATCTACAATCATATCGATGACTTGTTTGACTTCCTCCGTTGACATCTCTTCAGATTCTCTATGGGGCGAATATGCATAACAGAACCTGCATGCATTATTGCAACGATATGTTAGTGCAATCTCACTTAGAACAGGATACTTTATCTCACCTGTTCCGAAGGGTACAATCTTTGCTGTTCTGTAGGAGTAGATATTTTGATTTCCCGAAACCATATTCCTCAGGTCGTCAACAAATGCTGCGAGATCATTGAGAACAATCTGTTGCTCAGCACCAATAGTTACAAAGTAGTCTACGATTGATTTGACATCTTGACCTTGGAATAACAATTGTAACATCTTCATTGCAGTTGTATTAAGATGCATCACCTTGTTTGGTCTGAGAATAAGCAAGTTGTCTTCTGGTCTAGGAAAGAAATAGTCCTTGACATCATCAATGAATGCTGGGACCCAAGCTAAATCCTCGATTGTGTAATCATAATGAGGTAAAGACTTGGAATCGGGCATTGTTACTTTTAGGTGAGGATTGGTATCTTAAGCATTCGGTTTGGTGATGTGAGTATTGCTTCTAGCTGAAAGGCTTAAGTGTCCCTATGGATGACGAATAAGTAACATCATTGTGGAGTGTGTTCAATGAGCACGAATGAGATTATATTGCCATATGGTAAAATCAGCAAGAAAAAGCTGGTCATGCATTTTAGCGCTTACGATATCGACCTACCAGTCATCGCTGCAGGCATCCGTGAGAGGATGGATGTCTTTCGTGAGCTTGGTGTTGCTTTTGCAGGATTTGGAACTGAAATTCCTGAGAACATGTCTGAACAATCACCAGCACTCGTGAAGTGTTTCTTTGAGTATGTTGGTGAGAGTGGAGATGCGAACGAAATTCTGAAACGAGTCTACCACTTGGTTTGGGGAGGAATGATTCAGGAGTTCCCAGATCTCGAAGATTGGGCTTCTGCAAAGGCTGACCTCTCTTCATTAACTCTTGCACAAGCTGAGGTCATCAGAGCAAGAAAAGAAGACTAATACTCATGGGTAGAGAACTAGTCAGTCATTTCCATCAAATTTGCTAAGAACATGGTGAGGAGAAACATTGAAACTAAAAATTGGTATCATCGTTCTATCTGCGATATTTATCATAAGCATGTTTCCAATCGCTGCCTCATATAATGCAGATAGTATGCCTGCCTCAAATCCAAATTTGGATAGCGTATATGTAGACGTGTTTGTTCTACCCAATGGACGGATTAATGTGACCTACTTTATGACCTTCACTGCAACGAGTGATGGTCTAGGCGGTTTTGATTTACTTGGAATTCAAGAATCTACAGTCTATGATCCAAATCGCGCATATGTCGAATGGGGTGGCGATCGGTACAATTTGATAGTTACCATAAAATCAGGGGGATATGGTCTTGATTGGACTCCCCGAACTCCTGATGGGGAACAGGTTCTAGTTGTATTTGGTTATTTCAGCACAAATCGTGTGATTGAGAAAACCACTTCCGCAGAATATGGGGAGCTAGGTGTGTTCAATTGGGCTCCTGTGCAATGGTCAATACCTATCGACTATGAGTCAGTCCAAGTCATCTATCCAATAGTTCTTGATCCAACTTGGTATGACAATACTACCTATGGCGTGTATCCATCCGGTGCGGATGCTGTTGGATACGTCGAGGATGCAAATCAAGGTCTTTGGACTGGTTCATCACGAACTGATTTTGATGAACTCAATTTCTTAGCTTATCCGTATGATGTTGGAGCTAGCTCTCGGAACTTTACTGTAAGTATGGGGCAGTCAAATCTTCTAGTTGAAGATCACTTCCGAGTGTTCCATTACACAAACTGGAGTTACTATGAACCATTCCTTGAACCTGGCGCACTGGGTGTTAATGTTGTATCATTTGTGAATGCAAATGCAGAAACACAATTTGACTTACAAGTAGCAGTTTACAACTGGGGTGACAACGACCTCGAAGGTGTCACAGTTACAATGACAGTTCCAGAGAATCTGACACTTGTGAGTGGTGACCCAGTGACATACATTGGCACTTTAACCGGGGGGGAAATCTGGTACATCACATATTCATTTGTCCCTGACAATATACCTGATATCCGAACACTTGGATTTGTTATTACTGCCGATAATCTCAATGCTTCGGATTACTTGTCCTTTGGTGTAGACATTTACATTCAAGAGTACATTCCCCCTCTCATTGACCCGAGTCTCTTATTCCTAGCATTTGCTGGGCTCGTAACCTTGGGTGTAGTATATTATGGCTACTCAAGGGTAACTCGTTCTTATGGTGCAAAATGGGCTGCTGATGAGACAACAACACAATATGAATCACCAGAGATTTCGATTCAGACCTTTGGTGCAGAAGGCACAGTAGCAGATTTGGATCCGATAGAATCTGCATTCTTTGTAAATACTACGCGGCAGAAATTGGTATCTATGATCCTCATGTCATGTGTCAAGAAGGGAGCAATCCGAGTAATCTCAACTGACCCCTTGAAATTATCTGTCACAGGTTTGCAGTTTGAAGAACTCACCTACTACGAGCAGATGTTTGTTGATTCAATTGTGGATGATGAACTTGATTCGAGCAAAATAGATGATATGCTTGAGGAACTGGCTGATAAAGTACAAGCAAAAGCTTGGGATGCTGACTTTGAGGCTACTAAAACTCATCATGATGAAATGGTTGATGGTGCATGGGAAGATTTGGAGAGTTCCCCAACCTACGATGGCAGGGTGGACTACTACTTCAATCGACGATATCATGATGGATGGGCTTGGTATTGGTTGTATATGAACCCCCGACATGATCACGATATTGGGAAAGTATTCTCACGGCCTGGAACTGGTATAGCACCACCACAAGTTCCTGACTGGTTCACTGGATTAGCAAATGCTACTGGAAATACTATTGCAGGAGTGGGAAGAGTCGTTGGAGATGTCGCAGTAACAACAGGACAGATTATGACCAATGTTGCCAATACAATTGGAAGCGTTGTAGAGAACGTAGGGAAAATTGTCACAGATCCTCTCAAACCTCTTATTGAGGGTACAAGCAGATGCGTCTCTCATGATGCTTGTCATAGTGCCTGTGTTTCTCATGATGCATGCCATAGTGCCTGTCACAGTGCCTGTCATAGCGCTTGCGTATGCCATAGTGCCTGTCATAGCGCCTGTCACAGTGCCTGTGTTTCAGGAGGCTTTAGATAACTACTAGGCATTATCCAATCCTTTCTAAGAGATGAAATTGATTGGAGATACTTCGTGGTTCCTCTCATGCAAATAGCCATACAGGCGCTACAGATGAAACATCTGTCAGGGTGAGGAATGAACTAACAACACCTCTAACAACAACAATTGAATGAACAGATAACGAACCGGAATCCGCCCATGTAAATCCTAATGATCCAGTAGAATCTGCTATTGTAACCAAATTTCCAAAAATAAGAGTAATTTCTCCTTTAACAGTTACAGCAGTCCCGTTATCGACTGAAAAATTATTAATGTTCTCTATTGGTGTTACACCGACCAATCCATCATGCCATCCTATAATGGCTATACCTACAACTAGAATCAAGATAATCCCAATGATTACCTTGCCACGCGATGTTTTGTTCTTTGGCATCAAAATCCCTACAAAAATAGAGATTAAATTTGTTAAAAGTATACGGATATAGAGTAAGATTTAGACGAAATACAATCCTCCATTCATTTGATAGAAATGAAAATATCAGATTAATATGTTCGATTTTGTATTGTGAAGAATCCTGTAGCATTTTGAATATCTACTAAGCGAATAACCATACTGGTTCCACTGATGTTACATCCGTGAGGGTGTGGATTGAGTTTACTATTGCTCTAACGACAACTAGCATAGTTAGACGAAACGATGAAGTATCTGCCCAAGGAACTGATACTGCTCCAAGACCATCGCTAATCGTCAATGAACTTGCACCGATACTAGTTATCACACCACGCACAGTTACCGGAGTACCGCTATCAACCTCGAAATTATTGATACTTACCAACGGTGTAACTCCAATTTTTCCATCATGCCATGCTACTACTGTTGCAGAAACGACTGCTACCAATAATACAATGATGAGTAATACTGTAGTTGTGGACATTTTTTTCTTTTTAGGCATTCAAATCCCCATTGCTGTGAACACAAATCCGTTAAAAATCATCACTCTTGGAAAGGCAAATACAAAAGGAAGTACAACTCTCCTCTATGTGGTTGTAATGGACGTTTCTGAGAGATATGTTCGGTTATGTGGTGAGGTATCTAATTTCACCAAAGCGAAAACTGGAGTTAGTTTTGTGGATGCGTATATTGGTCCAGAGAATTTGGACCCTGAAAAGCAATCTAAGAATCGGGCTCCCGAAGAATTTGTTCACGATATTCAGGAATTGGTAGATCAAGTGAAAGGAGATGTTGACACTCCTCTCCGATCAGAACATCTTGTTGGTGAATGTAGATCGATGGTTGTTACTGTTGAGTGGTTAAATGGTAAGGACATTACCTATGCTGATTTAGTTCAAGGACTATTCAATATCCCTCTCAAACGATTTTCAGAATCAGTAATTGATAAGAAAATCGAAGACCTTGAAGAAGCACTTCAAAAATACCAGGGAACTGACTTACGAGATCGCGTTGATGCATTCACGAAGGAAGGTGAGATATCGGGAGCCGACTTGAAACAACTCGTCGAACGAGACCTTCAGACCAAAGCCCTCGAAGTTGGGAATCTGTTTCAGAAGAAAGTTTATTCATTGATTGGCACCTCTGTAACAGATAACGGGGTTGAATATCAAACGGTTACAGACACTCCATGGAGTGGATACAATTGGTATCAGAAGGGCTTCAAGAGTCTCAACCAATTTAATATTGATGTCACATTCAATAAGAATTCCCTTCAGAGTGTTATCTATCATGAATACGAGCATCACGTTTCCAATCTCTGGCGTGAGAAATACTTCCGAGAATCTGGAAATTTGGAATTGGCTGTGGTTCCACTCCATACAGGCAGGTGTGTGATTTCAGAAGGGACTGCAGATACTGCTAAGGAATTCTTGGGAGTAGTAGAAGAAGATCCGCATATCGAGATAGCTGATGCTCTGTATACTCTTCGAAGGATGACAAGCATCAATGCTGCAACAATGCTGAATGCCGAAGGAAAATCCACTGAAGAAGCTATAGAATATATGTTTGAACGCGGATACCGTACGGAAAAATCTGCGAAGGGGTCGATGGGGTTCATTGGACCAAAAATGGCTGATGGACGACCTAATTTTTGGGCTCCATATGTCTTCACCTATTTCTTTGGTAGGACTGACTTTGTTCTTCCAACTTTTAACAAGGCTGTTCAAGAGGATGAGCTTGCGAAATTCTATCAGACTCTCTACCTAAATCCGTACTCTGGCTCAAGTGTTACTTGGCGAAAGGCATTTGATTGGCTGAATTGAACGTCTTGACATTCTAAATCTCAGTCAATCATAATCTTTCCATTTTCCATAATCGTACGAGTATTGCCATCACTATACGTGACCACAACAGTAGGTTTGTCCACAAGGAAATCCTGATGCGTTGCAGAATTATTAGCTACGACACCAGGATAGTCAATATTACTACCAAAGGCAACATGTATTGCACTTCCAACTTTTTCACTCTCAAGGAATTCCTCAACAATCCGAGCTTTTGGATTAAGGCCGAGAGCGAATTCACCAACATGTTTCGCCATTGTATCTATAGCCTGAGTATAAAGTACTTTTTGAACTGCATTCTTATCATCACTCTCTACTCTCTCAACTTTTCCATCTTTCACAGATAGACAGATTGATGATTTCACCGGTCCAATCCCCCCAACAGCGAGATCACAAACCAGTGTTCCCTGCATACCATTTTCTACTGGACCTATTAGGACTTCTCCAGTTGGAAGATTCATCCATTTCATATCTTTCCAGTTGATGAAAGTGTCACTGAACCATGTGCGTCCTTTTACATTCAAAGTAAAATCCGATCCTGCAGGTGCTGTTACATGAACTGAATCAACATCTTGAAGAACTGCTAGTAAAGACCTCGCAACATTTTGCATCTCTGTATTCTCTTCTCGAGATAATGACAAGGCTCCTTCTGTAAGCATATCCATGGTTATCCCTGGGCAATGTCCTAATCGTGACTTTCCTTTTCGTGTTTCTAGCTTTATTGTTGCTATTCGAAATGGAGTTTCTTCTGCCATCCCTCGAAGGGTGTTAACGAATATGTCTGGTTGATGAGGCGAATTAATCATCTCCACAAGATGCTGAGGCGGAGTTTTTCTGAATTCTCCCTCCTGCGTTTCAAGAACTACCATCCTTGTCCAGAGACCTAATTTAATCGCTCCTTGGGCAAAGGCGTTTGCCACATCTTGTCTAACGTCATCAGTCACAATTAGAATAGATTCACCTGGTCGTGCTTCTAGGACAGATTCGAGTGCATTTGCTGCTGCTGTAATTGGGTCCATGGTTATCACTATGAGATTTCGGAATTCTCCTACTTTTGTTTCTTCTGGACCGCTAATGTATGAATGTATTGATATGCTTTCATGTGTAGTTTGCAGAGACTGAGGGAATTGTAATCAATGAAACTGAGATCAAAACTGATCATCATTCTAGCTTTTTCAATAATTATAGCAATTCCACAACAGGCGGTCTTGGCTCATTCTTCAACATCAGGACATATCAACATTGAACCTGATGAGTGGTGGTACTCTTCAATGGTTATAGAAAGTGGCGAACTTTTGGAATGTTCATTCCATACTGATTATGGAGTTGTAGAATACTTCATAGTTCATGAAGACTACTACATTGAAAATACAGAGATTAGTGAACTGGTCCTCATTCATCATGGTGTCGCTTCTGGTGATGATTTTCAAGTATTTCTTCCTGGGGAAGGTGTATGGTATTGGGTTTTCATAAACAATGGAGTGAATACAACAAGGCTCAATTTTTCATGGGAAGCTGATTCTCCAAATAATGTGCTCATGCCATTCAATCTATTATTAGCAACTGCAGTACTTGTAGTGATTTTTGGGTTAGCTGGAGTACTACATTTTCGTAATAAAGGAAAACAAGCTCCTATTGCTTGATTGAAAAAAAAGAGAGATGTGTGTGATGGTCAGTGACCACCACACATACTGAATTACCTACTACCTTGAGCTTTGTTGTAAGCACGGTCTAGTTCTTTGGTCATTCCTGCTGGAATAGCAGTCTTACCAGAGATATCCCCTTCCTTTCGTCGAATGAAGACGTATAGGAGAGTAACGTAGACGATATCGAATGTACGTAGGACTAGGGTAGCTGGTAGTGCTGCAAATACCATGAAGACTAGCGCAATAATAAGGGTCAGCATGATGTCTCCCGTGTATATCCATCCAAAGAGAGCTCCAAAGGCTGCAAAGCCAATGAACATCATGAATCCTAATACACCGAATCCCCATCGAACTGCGGTTTCCTTAATCATCACATCGACGAAATTCTTCCGGACGAGTCCCGCACTTCGCTTGATTGCTTTGCCAGCACTTAGTTCCTCTGCCACCATCGCAGGGATAGTGAAGTAGTTTATTAGCATCCAAACCCATCCGATAATTCCTGAGGCTGCTTGTCCAACACCTCTGCCTATTGCACTAGGTGATTTTCGAGAAATGGCTCGGATGACTATTTGGATGAGTTTGACTATTACACTCATTATACTTAGTACAACTAATCCTCCAAGGACACCAAGAGATGCTTTGACGCCATCTCCAAGCCCTGGGTCTTCACCTCTCATGTAGATATAGGTGATTGCAGAAGTTGTTGAATAGGCAAAGTTGTAGAAGAAGATAGTTACGAACAAGTATACTACTA
>CAZMBV010000055.1:0-14080 GCA_964564335.1 uncultured archaeon | reverse complement strand
GAGATGGTTGAACAGGATAGTGGCACTTTCAAAGTCATCGATGCATGCCAATCCCTTGAAAAAGTAGTAAATGAAGTCTACTACGAGATAATACAGGGAATCAAATGTAGGAATGCTTCATCACAAAGATGAAAAGGAAAGGCCTCCTAGGGGCACTGTATATGTCTAGGTAATACAGTCGCGGACCACTTAGTGACAAGGTTTTTTAGTGTGACGCGACGAAATGTATTTACTCTAGCTCTATTCAGAGTATATCCTTTGGGACAGGGAGAGAAACGAAATGCCCGTTGCAATGCTGCTAATAGACTGGGACTCAAAAATTGGTGCAGTGCTTAAATCGAAGGTACCTGCTGATTTTGCTGATTATTATCGGGAAGATCTTAACACAGAAATCATGCGTATTTTCACATCACACGCTATGGGTGATGCCGCTGCGGGATTTTCATCATTGAGTATTAGAATAGGTGGTGAAGAGTATGGTGTAGCGTCCTATTACACTGGTATTGTTCGAGAAGAAGAACAGTACTGTGTTTCACTCTTACTCACTCCTTCTGAAGATCCAAAGATGTACGAAGCCGCAATTACATCTGTAGTGACTCCTCTAACAAATGCAGTTGTTGCTCTAACTGATGCAGAATTGCAGGACGAGCTTGATAATACCTACCGCCGAATTATACGACTTGCTGGAATGACGGATGAATCTCGTCTAGCCCGTCTCTTCTCTGATGAAGTATCTCGCGCTGTATTTCCAAAGCTTTGGAAGGGCGGAATCTCAAAGGAGGAGCTTGAAGAGTGGTTAAAGATGGTTACGGGTCTACCGAGTGTCAGCGTAGATTCTATCATAGCTCCCTTTGAAGAGCTAGGCCTTGTTAAGTCAGAATGGGTTGACGAGATTGGAAGAACTTGTGTCTTTATGATTAAAGACCTTGAAGTCTTTCGTGCCCCTCCCCTCGTAGCAATGGAAGCTGCTAGTAGTGTGCTAGATCCTGAATTAGCCGCTGAATACAAGACTGAAGTACTAGAATTTCTGACCGAGTGGCAGAAGACACCAGAAGATACAGTTTCAGTTGCACAAGTGCTTGCTGATCCGGACTGTTATGATACTCTTTCAGAGCTTAGACGTCGGCCATCAAACATCTCAGAGCTTGAAGCAACTTTAGGGATTCCTCCAAAAGAACTCAAAGAAGCTATTCAAACACTGAAGAAATTCCGAATAGTATCTGAGAAGAGAAGAAAAGGTCCCTCTGGTGAGTTTGATAAATGGCTTTTCTTACTTAACGATATTCGCGTTAGACTATTCTTCCCCGAGTACTTTTTACAGACTCTGGTCACTGATTTGGAGAAAACTCCAGATGATATCAAGGCGATGGAAATGGTACATCAACATCTTCGTTTGTTGAGAGATAACTTTCCACGCTAATTCCTAAGCGCTCTCTCCATTTGTGTAAATCATTGAAGAGAAAACATCTTTGATCCATGCGAAAATTGTATGAGATTCTCTTTAAACCTGCGACTACTACGATACCTTATCATAGATTTTCAAGCTAGAAACCATTATATGCCGATTTGGAGTGAATCTGGTTGTGAACTTCATACGGGTGGCGGACTTCCCCCGTCAGGAACTCGCAATACACGGTCCCACGAGTTCTAGTCCCTAATGCAGTGAAAACTGTACTGTTCTTGCGCATAAACGAATTTTCCGCCACTGTGGAAGGACACGCTCCAACGGATGTTCGGGGTTCTCTGAACCCCTAACATCTAACCTCATTTTATTACTCAATATTGCCTAGAATACACACAATACAAGTTAATCTACTCCCATAGCTTTAACTTGATGTCGAGTGGGCTCTGAGATTACAGACACTCGACCAAATCCTCAAACGGTGAATGTGAATTGATTCATAACACATTTCTCATACGTATCTCCAACAAGGAAATCTTAGCAGCTGCAAAGTACTGGCCAGTAGATATTACAAATGAGGATCTAGATGAATTTGTATCAACACGAGAAGATATTCGTTCAGGAAGTGATGAGGTTGCAGAGATGGCTCTCACTGTTCGTGATTACAAATTTCATGCTAAGGACGTAATTTCAGATGTGCTTCTTGTATTTGTTACTGACAAAGATGAGGATGAAAGTAGTATATTTGAAAAAGTAGATGCGGCAAAGAAAGCACTCAAACGAAATTTGACTAAATCCGGTTTGGAATCAGTCTGTGAGAATTTTGAAAGGTTGATTGAACCTTCAGTTACTACTAGACTCAAAATAGCTCTTGTTGGAGAAGGTGGTGTTGGTAAGACAACAACACTTCACTTACTTTTAGGTGACACTCCCCCTCTCCAATACGTTCCTACAATTGCATTGAACTTGGAAACTGTTGAGAACATTCGATTTGGTAACTATTCACTTGTTCTATGGGATTTTGCGGGGCAAGAACGATTCAGGACATTATGGCGATTCTATTTCCATGGTGCCGATGTCATATTCTTGGTGTGTGATTCTACTCTGCGTAATGTAATTATCAGTAAAGATATTCTCAAACTCATCAAACGCGATGCACCTAAAGTCCCTATTTTTGCTATGGCCAATAAGCAAGACAAACCTAATGCAATGAAACCTGAAGTTATTCAAAAGATACTCGGAATTCCTACATATCCAATGGTCGCTATCGATAAGGCACGACGAGATGAGATGCTGAGAATTCTGATGACTGCAGCATCACAGTACGTTGGCGTTGCACTACCTGATCTTCCTGCAGGTGAACTACTAAAATTCACAGATTCAGCCACAGAAGAAGCAATTGCTGAAACTGATGCTATTGAAGTGCTTGTTGAAGAAGAGGCTCTCGAAGAAGATGAGGAATATGAGACCGTGGTTGAAGAGGTCCTCGTTGACGAAGATGGTCATATTATCGAAGATATGGATGGTTATGAGATTGTCGAAGAAGTTGTCGAAGAAGTACCTGATGATGAAGAAGAATATGAAGAAGTAGTTGAAGAGATTCAGACAGACGAAGAAGAGGGACAGATCGTAGAAGCGGTAGTAGAAGAAATTCAAATCGGAGAGGAAGAAGAAGAAGCCGAAATCGATTTGACTGCATCGGCAGAAGTCGAGGAGGCATCTCCTGTAGATGTTGAGTTTTCAGAGCCAGATGTTGAACATGATGAGATTGAGAGGATTGAATTGGCTGCTTTGGAAGATTTATCTGATTCGACAGAGGAACATATAGCATTCGAAATATCTCCTGAAGCTGCAGATGATATTGCATCTGATAGTAGTGTGGATGTATCTATTGAAGTGGAATCTGATGAGCCGGTAGATACAACCCTAGAAATTGATGAGATTTTTGCGACTTCAGAGCTTCAAGATCCCAAGGTTATAGTTATACCAAATGGCCATGATGTTCGAATGGCAAAGGAGATTATTTTCGAGGCTCTAGAAGCTGATGATATAATCTCTGCAGAGATTGACCGAGTACCTCATGAAGACTTGGATGGCGCTCTTGAAGCAATGAGTAGTGATGAAGCTCTTCCAACTGACGAAGAAGCGGAGGAACAAGCAGTTGAAGAGATTGATGCAGATTCTCTTGAAGAATTGGAATCAATCCTTGGACCACTTGACAAGCTTGTTAGCAGTTCGGTTACCGAAGAAGATGATGACGATGAGGAACATCTACCAATTGACAATGACTCTCTAAAAGAGTTGAGTGACCTCTTAGATTATGTGGCATCAGATGAAGACGAATACTGAACATTTCTCACGTTGCGGAACACTGATTTGCATGTTTGAACCTGAAATATTAGTAAGTGAGAGTCATGAAAATCGCAGACGTTGAACCCGGTAAAAATGTAAACAGCCTCCTAGTTCGTATTGTATCGATTGCTCCAGCAAAAATCGTCAAGACTAGAGCTGGAAGAAAAACCATGTTGAAGGAGATTCTAATAGCTGATGATTCGGGGTCATCAATTCTCTCACTATGGGGCTTCAATGAAGGTAATGACCTATCTGCAGGTATGGTGATTAAGATTGAAGATGGTTGGGCTAAAGAATGGCGAGGTCAAATCCAACTCTCACTTGGTCGGTCTGGCAAATACGAAATAATGGAAGATGATGGATCTGTCCTTTCAATAACTGAACTTGGTGCAATCTCTGAATCGAAAACTGCAATTGAAGAGTAAGCATCGAATCTAGTAATCGAGTTGAATCGGAATGGTTCTGGCTTATCTTTCAGCTCCGATAATTCATAGTGGTCTTAGAAAAGATGACTTTTGCACAGTAGTTATCCACGCATTAGAGGATAAAGGAATTGAAGTTTTTGCGCCGCAATTTTTGGGACCTGCAGACCCACGTATAATATATCAACGCGATGTAGAAAATGTAATGAAAAGTGATATTGTAATTGCTGAAATCACTAATCCCTCTCTAGGAGTCGGCATGGAAATAATGCTATCTATAGAAATGATGAAACCACTTCTGCTTTTCTACAATGCAGATGTTGAACAACTATCAAAGATGGTTCGAGGAACTCCTGGGAAAGCTCTGTTCATTTATAACACCTTGGAAGATGTAGATAGAATACTGCGTAATCTAAATCTGGATAATCTGCTTGTTTTGAAATGTTCTTATTGTGAAAGTCAAGTTGCAGAAGTCATTGAAGATGAAATTCATTGTGTGGAATGTGGAACTAAAATCAGTGGAGGAGAACAATGAATACTTCGATTATCGATGAGTCTACGAGTCAACTCAAGGTAATCCTCCTTCTTATATTATCAGTTTCAATGGTGTCTAGTGCCAGTATTCTAATCCTCTCCAGCACCTCACCCTCACTAGTAAAGGTATTTTGGAGAACTCTCTATGGTGCTTTATTTATGGCAGTTATTGCTGCGACGCGAGGAGACCTCTCTGCACTTCGAACGCCTAAGGTACGTAATAATCTACATTGGCTAGCTGGCATTGGCGTCATTTTGTCTCTACATTTCTCCACGTGGTTTCAGTCATTAGAGATGACTTCCATTGCAGCAAGTGTAGTCTTAGTCGACTCATCGCCGATTTTCACAGCTATCTTTTCGACTATTTTCCTGGGAGAATCTATTCGAAAACGGTCATGGGTTGGAATTATTGTTGCAGTTTCGGGAGCGGTTTTTCTTGCTTGGGTAGATTACGGCGGGATTGATCTGGGCGCAGTCAGTGGAGACCTATTAGCTTTGGCTGGTGCTGTCTTCCTTGCAATCTATTTCATTGGAGGCAGGAAATACGCCAAAGGGATGCCAATAACTATCTACACATCTATTGTCTATCTATTCGCAGCAATCACTACTCTCATCCTCTGTGTGCCATTTGGCTATGATGTTTTAGTTTTCGCTCCGACTGAAGTTTTGATATTTATTGGACTTGCAATTTTTCCTACTGTCTTAGGACATTCAGTCAACAACTATCTACTCACCAAAGTTCCAGCATATGTAGTATCTGCTGCTGTTCTTGGTGAACCAATTGGTGCAACACTTCTTGGTGCACTCATCTTCATGGTCTACCCTACCCCCCTAGTCTGGGTAGGGTTCTTCATTATTCTCTTTGGCGTTGCCATCGTTCTAGTAGATATTGTTAGTAAGGAACGAGCACAAAGGTCATCCCTTGATGACACCGATAGGCCGCAATCTGACAGCCTTGGTAGCGATTCCAAGAGCATCTGAAACCTTTACTACTTCGTCTACATCTTTGTAGGCACCTGGTGCTTCTTCTGCTATCACAATACCTTTTGTAGCTCTGACGAGTATACCTTCACTAGCAAGTTTATCTTGAACTTCTTTACCGAAGAACTCCTTCTTTGCTCGGGATCTACTCATGAATCTGCCAGCACCATGTGCAGTAGAACCGAATGAAAGGTCCATACTCTTTTCACCTCCTAAAAGGATGTATGAAGCAGTTCCCATTGTTCCTGGAATAATAACAGGTTGCCCAATATCTCGATACTTACTGGGAATATCTGGGTGTCCTGCTGGAAAGGCACGAGTTGCTCCTTTCCTATGTACCACTACTTTCCTTCTCTTACCCTCGATATTGTGTTCCTCTACTTTTCCCATATTGTGAGCTACATCGTAAATCAGACCCATATCCAGGTCTTCTGGTGATTGACCCATAATCTTGGAGAGCACCTCTCTCGTCCAATGCATCATGACCTGCCTATTAGCAAAAGCATAGTTGGCTGCTGCGCTCATAGCTCCTAAGTATGCTTGACCTTCTGGTGTTGTTGTTGGTGCACAGCAAAGTTCCCTGTCTGGAACTTCGATATTGTACTTACGCATGGCTTGAGTCATTTTTCGAATATATTCTGAACATACTTGATGGCCGAGCCCTCTAGATCCACTATGAATCATGACCATCACCTGCCCTTTTCTTGTAATACCCATGATTTTAGCTGCTTCTTCATTGTAAATCTCATCTACTAGCTGGATTTCTAAGAAATGGTTTCCGGAACCAAGTGTGCCGCTCTGCTTGAGACCCCTTTCTTTTGCAGAACCCGGAACATCATCAGGATTTGCAATATCCAGTCTACCGTTGGCTTCTTGATGGTCGAGATCTTCTTCCCATCCATACCCTTCCTCAACGGCCCATTTTGCCCCGCCAATAAGAACTTCATCAACGCCACTATGACTTCGCAAATTGATTTTTCCTTGTTTTCCAACTCCAGTGGGTACGTCTGCAAATAGTTGATCGATGAGTTGTCTTATTTTTGGACGAACATCGCCTTCATCAAGATTGGTTCTAAGAACCCTTACACCACAGTTTATGTCATAGCCGACTCCACCTGGAGATATAACTCCATTCTCATAATCTGTCGCTGCAACCCCTCCAATTGGAAATCCATACCCTTGGTGTCCATCTGGGAGTACAATACTGTGTCTGTAAATTCCTGGTAGACAAGCCGCGTTTGTCGCCTGTTGGAAAGTTGCATCCTGCCTCATTTTCTTGACTAGTGCATCAGAAGCATAGATCTTCACTGGAACTTTCATACATTGTTGAGTTTCCTGAGGAATCTCATACACATTCTCGGAGACCTTCTTGATGTCCATTTTTCGCACATTCTCTTTTTCTTTTGCAACACCTCATACCATTCGCTATAAGGCTTATGAAGTGTCAACCTAGAGATTTATTATCATGATACGGAGGAGTAGTTATGGGGTTAATCAACCCACAAAATAGCAAGGAGGAAATGTCACCAAGTGCCTGATGTACGACTCACTGCAATGGTAACAACTCATGGCTGAAGCTGTAAGGTCGAACAGAGTGATCTCACAAGACTTCTCACCGCTGCTGGTCTTCTCTCTGAAGATTCTCAAAGGGAAGATATTGGTGATGATGCTGTGGTCCGCGTCATCAATGATGATGTAGCAATTGTAGAGAATGTTGACATCTTCACACCAATTCACGATGATCCCCATATCCAAGGTGAAATAGTAGCCTGCAATGCAACAAATGATGTGTTCGCTATGGGGGCGACCAATATTGTATCTCTTCAGGCATTTCTTGCTTATCCCAAGGATTTGCCAGAGGAAATTGCGATTGGTGTCCTCAAAGGAATGAGTTGCTTCATGGAGGATCTCGGGTCAAAGCTTGCAGGTGGCCAGACTATCCACAACCCTTGTCCCGTATTTGGTGGTATTGCCCTCGGGGTGACTCATCCTCGAAACATTGTGTATTCGAGTGGGGCAAAACCTGGAGATATCGCAGTTCTCACAAAACCGCTAGGTATCCAACCAGCAATGAGATCTTACAGGGATCTCAAAGATGAGAAGCGTGACAAACTGCTGACCAAGTTTGATGAACAATCTCTGCATGAAATGCAGGATGTAGCAGTTCGCATAATGACGAAAAGTAATCTTGAAGTTGCACAAGCGATGAATAAGGTTAGTGTTTCTGCTGCGACTGATATTACCGGATTTGGACTTCTTGGCCATGCAAATAATGTGAGTGAACTAAGTGGTGTTCAGATAGTAATCGATAGCATGCCAGTAATCAAAGGGACCCTCAAACTTGCTGAGTTCTTTGGTCACAAACTTGCATCTGGCTTTGGCGCTGAAACCGCTGGAGGTATATTAGCCTTCATGGAACCGGCCAAAGTCGAATTATTCAAGAAACTACTTGCTGACGATGGTTTGCCTTGTTGGACTGTAGGAAAAGCTGTGAAATCCAATGGATCACCATGTGCCTCATTGGTACAAGATGTTCAGTTTATCGAGACCGAGTTCCCGTGAAAATATCGGAAACCAAATGGAACGATATTAGAGGACTGCCGCTGCGAGCAGCCGGTCTCCACCCCTAGTCTAGAAGATGATTTAGTTTATCAAATAATTTGTCAATCCCCTTGATTGAACTTAGGTCCAATTCAGGGTCGATGAATTCTCTTAGTTCAGTTATTTCTTGGTCCTCACTACCATGAAAAAGCCAGAAATCATCCTTGAGAATTTTGTGTGTTTCTGTCAAAAGCATCGCTCCTAAACGTACTCAAGTTAATACTACGTCATTTGTCGATATATATTCTTCGATAATGGTGACGCCAATAAGTTGCGCATTCTGAATAGTTGAGGATTAATCACGACAAACCATTTAACGCCCATACGATTACTGAAAATGCAGACTAAGCTACGGATTTGGGTGTTGAGGAATGAAGATTGTTGTAACAGGTCCATATGAAGCCGGGAAAAGTTTGATGATCCATCACATTACTAACGGTGCATGTATCAATATAGAACGTCGAGGTACTACAATCGCTATGGATCATGGTCTAGCAAATGTGGATGGAATGACTGCCTTTATGTTTGGTACTCCTGGTCTACTTAGATTCAGAACTATGAGAAAAATTCTTAGTGAGGGAGCTGATGGCATCATCTTTGTTGTTGATTCAGTAGACCCCGAATCCGATAAACGTGCGAAACTATTCTTCCGCGAAATTGCTTTCTTCTTACCTGGCGTACCATGTGTTGTTGCTGCGAATAAACAAGATGACCCCAAATCTCGTCCAGTAGATTCATTGAGGAAGAACTTGCGTTTCCTAGCTGGATTGCCTGTATTCCCAGTTTCTGCCAAAACCGGTGAGAATGTAGATAGTATGTTGCGAACTCTGCTTTATCTTGTCATGATGCAGTGGAGCTCTGTTTTTAGCAAGTTTGCTGAATACGATGGGGTGAAAGATGGTCTTAGTAGACTTACAAAAGACCTCAATCTTGAACGAGAACAAGCAGTAGGATATCTACGACGATTCGAATTGAGAAAACTCCTTGAAGTTCAAGTTGGTGATGAGCAGTTTGTGGTAAAAGAAGCTGTTCGTGAGATATTGAAGAACCCTGTTTCTATCATGCGTAGATGAAGATGTTTCTTTAGAAAGAATCAAAAGCAATATAGGCTGCACCGATTGATATTGTCTAGGTGAGCTTCATGACAGAAGAAATGGACACTGAATTGGATGATTTGGACCCTGCTGAATTGTTAGAAGAAGCAGCAGCAGCACTAGAAGCCGGAGATAAGGATGATGCTGCAAAGAAGTATAATGCAGTGGGGAATATTTACATGGCAGTTGTTGAATTTGAAGAAGCTCATAAGTGCTTTGAAGATGCTCTGAAAATCTATAAAGATCTCAAGGACGAAACAGGTGTTTGTGACACGATGTACAATCTCGGTGTTGCTAGTATCAATTTAGAGCGCTGGGATGAAGCACTGACATCTCTGGAAGCCGCTATGAAACTCTTTAACAAAGCTGAGAACGAGAGTGGTTCTGCTGATGCTGTTTATGGGCTCGCTTTAGCTAGTCTTGGTCAGGGTAGTTTTGACGAGGCAATGACTTATTTCAAGAAGGCTCAGAAAGCATACAAATCTCTTGATAATATTCAAGGAATTGCCAGTGTAATCATGGATATGGGAGCTGCATACGTTGACAAGGAAGATTGGGTTACAGCAAAAGCAACAATAAAGAAAGCTTTGAAGATGTACGAAGAAATGGATGACAAAGCTGGAATGGCGGATGCCCAATCACTTCTTGGTGACATCTCAGAAACAAATGGTGATGAGAAGAGAGCCGCAGAGATGTTTGTAGATGCTTCAAAGAATTATTTTGATGCAGGTATTTTTGATATTTCGAGGGAAGTTCTTGATCGAGCAGAACAGAAGATGTGGGACGTTCCTAAAGCTACCCGACGTAGACTTAGAAAGGTCATCGACGATTTACGAGATAACCTTCCTGATGAAGATGAAATTTCCGATGATGATGATGATACCGCTGATATCGATGAATACCTCGATGAGTAATATCGCTTGATTCCTTTCATAGAGAATTTACCTCTCCCTCGAGTTTGATTATTAACTCTCAACAGGAAAACTCTATTTACTAAGTTTACTCTTTTTGCGTGTCTTCCAATGGAGTGAACCTCAATTGAGTTATCGGAACGGAGAGATTATCACGCCAATATTTCTAATCCTATTGATGGGTTCTACATTGTTCCCATTACTATCTGGGACATTGCAAAACGTTTCTACTTCGCAAGATGCTACCCCTATCTATCAATTTACACCAAGTGCCAGTTCTTCTCAGGTCCCTCTACGAAGACTTACTATCGTTGCTCCTGATTCCAATTCATACATTGATGATTTTGCATATATGTCAACAATTCCTGCATCTGTATTCAATCACAATGACACTCAATATATTTCTCCGCTCATCTACACCTCTGGATCTGAGAGTGAAGAGTGGTTGTTGGAGGATTGGGTAAAGTACACCAATATCGATGGTGGATTGACTCAAGTAATGGCAATTGGTGATTATACTGAGTCTGCTCTCACCAATCTTCAGTACGATATTGGAGCAAAAATCTATCCACGAATAACCGGGTCTAGTTCAGCAGACATTGCTGCAACTATTGCTGTTTCAGATTGGCGAACAAGCAATACTGCAATCATTGCGCTCTCAAAGGATACATTTGATATTGAAGCACCAACGACGGGGAGTGTTACTCATACTTTTCAGGGTCAGGCTTCACAGCTCTCAGAATTCGGTGGAAGTGTGGTTGATAATCTTGCTCCCTCTAGCATAAAATTTACACCCCCCTCATGGGCTGGATGGATTGAGGGACGATTCAATTGGACTGGTCCAGAGATATTTACTCACGAACTGATTGACCCTAATGGAAATATTGTAGATTATTCAGTATATAATCAGATATACTTCTCACGACATATTGGTTACGTAGAATCTCCTGTGCCTCTTAATTTCTGGGTTCCTGTTACAAGTGATGGTGAATGGACAATGAACATCACTAGATATTCTGGGGGTACGACTACGATGAATTGTGAGGTTGACTATCACCCAGGGTTCACACAGACCGTGACAGTACCCTCGGATTCGGAGTGGTTCAACGTATCTCTGAATTGGGACAATACGGCTACAGATCTCAATCTCGCACTTATTGACCCCTCTGGTCGTCTTGCGATGTGGGGTCCTGCTGGGAGTATCATTGCATCTCCTGGAGAAGAATCTATTGAGCTTCCCTTCCCAATGGCAGGCGAATGGACCATTGTAGCTGCTTGGATGGACGCTACAGAAGAGCAGAATAACATCGAGATATCCTGGGAAATCTCTGAAATTCCTTCTAACTTACAAGCATACTTGGAATCTGCAGCAAATGCTGCAGTTCTTGCTTCATTGATGAATGCTCCATTACTTTACGTTGATGTACACCAAATTCCAACGAAAACTGAATGGGCATTGAACAGGCTTGGAGTAAGTTCTGTTATCCTGGTTGATCCACACAATATTCACACTACTTCATTGGATACTGACCTATCTGCGCTAGCTGTTGTTACTACTCTGGATACGTACACTTCTGTTTCTAATAGCATCATTGATCTTTCTGAGAATCCTGATATTGTAATCACCGTGCCTACTGGAGATAATAATGAATTCTTTGGACCTGCGGCGTATTCAGCTGCAGTTCACAGAAGTCCAATCTTTTCACTATGTGGAAATGATAATTATCTAACAACTAGAGCACAGGAAACTTGGGCACCATATCTGATAGGTCCAGAAATTAATAATGTCTACGTAACCAACAAATATGAAAATAGAGCTGAGAATGGATGGTATGATGAACGTATTCCAAACAAATTCTCTATGATGCAATCTGTAAATAGCTTTGAAAGCTTTTTATCTGTGCGTGGAGCATACAACTCCACAGCTCCACAACCGGTCGTAATAGTTGCTCCTGTCACTCTTCTACCATTAAGCTTTGATAGGTCTCTACAGTGTGATTTTCAACCTGGTAGGATTCCTGCTGAAACTCCAAGTGATGCATCAGTTCTCATAAACCGTGGACTGTTACATCGCTATCTCTTTCTTACCGCAGATAATGCAGATACTTCCCTTGTTAGTATGTATGCATATACCGATGGTGCGCAGGTCACAGATAACAATCTGGATACGTATGTGCTTAAGCAGATAGAGAATACAACTGATGCTCTCGAATCTGCTGGTTTTACAATTGAACAGGAAGTTGGAGTTGATGAAGTATTTTCACTACTTGATTCTCAGGTCGGACTGTGGACTCTAAGTACTCATGGCACGTTGACTCTGTTGCCACGAGACCCTCCTCATAGACCATTAGGTCAAGGGTATTTCTCTCTAAGAGATTCTCAGAGTCCATGGGGTTTCGAAGATAGTGTAACAGTTCGTGAGAGCCCATCCGATGCCAATCAATTAGTCAATCCTGTTGCTTTTAGTACTGAGGCTTCACATCATGTCATCAAATCTACTGATGAACTAGAGGCTGCGATAGACAATATTGGATCGCCAGTTGTGATTTTGACAGCTTGTCTTCTTGGTGGGACAGGTATGCCTCTTATGCTTATGAAACATGGTGCAGTTGCTGTTACTGCTGCACCTAGGACTGTATATTTCCAACCAGCAGGATTACTATCTGTTTTTCTTGCTCAATCACTTAGTAAAGGAGAAACAATAGGTACGGCTCTTTCCAGTGGTCTTGCACTATCATCATCTGATTATGCAAATCCTCTGACCGATCGTGATCCCCGGGACTACGCAAATCAACAGGTACTATTCGGAGATCCATCAGTTCGACTCTATGAACCTGTATCTTCATCTCATGTTGCGACTACTGATTCGGAGTCAATTGATTTTGATGCACATATCCCTGGAAGGGGAGTCCCTTCTACAGCAGCACTTGGTGCATCATCATACCTACGAGATGCCATTTCAGCTACTACGTATGACTTCGACTACTACGAGAATTCAAACTTTTCAGATTTTATCGACTTACTCTCTCTGAGGAATACTGTCATTTTTGAACCAGATTCTCTCCCCTTGTTTGATAATAATCTCATACTGCATTCCGGTGACCTTAGAAGTTTTGTCCGAGCTGGAGGCGTTCTTGCTCTGATGGGTATATCAGATTCCATTGAATGGTCGCCTTGGCCGGTTACTTATGTTCCATCAGGATCAGGTTCTACTGTATCATTTGTTGACAGTACTCATCCCTTAATTAACACTCCAAATAATCTGAGTGCAGGCATGGACTATCAGGGTCATTTTGAATCACTTTGGAGTAATTTCACAATTCTAGCAACAGATATGACTAATCCAGTTATTGTTGCTAGCATCAGAGGTTCTGGCAAGCTAGTATGCACAACAACGCATCCTACTGGAGTTACGCGTGATGAGTTCGTTGAAAATGTACTAGAATGGAGTACATCACCATCAATCCGATTAAAGGCAATCTCTCTTAGCCAGAGTGTCATATGGGCTAATGATGTAGTGGTTGTAACTATTGAGCTAGCTGATTTGGTGGGAAATGTAATAGACACAGCTAGTCTAGAAGTTTGGTTAAATACAACCGAGGTTGATGTTGTAGAAGTCGGTGCTGGATTATATACTATCACGTTTGGTAGCGACTTCACAAATACACATGTAGGTACTTACGACATTGAAATTAATGCGAGGAAAGCTGGATATGATTCTCTCAACCTTGTTATAGAAGATTTTCTCCTTATTCGACCATTTCCGTGGCTTGCTATTGGATT
>CAZMBV010000054.1:11077-14363 GCA_964564335.1 uncultured archaeon | reverse complement strand
TACAATCTCTTCTTCTACAAGTGAATCTGCAATGACCATTGTTGTATCAAACCCATTATCTACTGGTCGACTGAATCTTTGCATCACTAGAACAGAACTTGCTCCGCCCAACCCGAGGCTTGACCGTATGTTCTGTAGCGGCCTCTCGATTCTAGCTGGAACGAAGAGACTATGGATTGGATTTATCATGTACAGATCGTTGTTGATACCAAGCTCTTCCTTGACACGACTTGCATCTTTCGATACGAGTTTCCCACTATCTAAACATCTCTTAGTATGCTCATAGTTGTACCAGTAATTGTGACCGCTAATAGGTTTGAAATATCCAACTGATTGTCCTGATTCTTTCAAGTGTTTTCCAATATCAAGAGCTAGATGAGTCTTACCGGAGTCGAAGGAATGCGCACCTACTATCAATATTCTGGACATTTCAAATACATCTCTGAAAAAGAGAATGAGTGGAGCCTTGCGGCTCCATTTCATCTATGCATGTTCGATATTACATCATGCCAGGCATGCCGCCCATACCGCCCATGCCACCGCCCATTCCACCAGCACCTGGTGGAGGACCAGCAGTAGCTTTTGAAGCGATGACATCATCGATTCTGAGTATCATCTGAGCAGCTTCTGCGGCTGCGCGAATTGCTTGGCTCTTGACACGAGCAGGCTCAATTACTCCAGCCTTCATCATATCGCTACTCCTACCATTAGTGACATCGACACCAAACCACAGGCCTGTGTCAACTGAGTGTTCCTTGTTCAGGTCTGCAATAATGTCAATGGGGTCATGACCACCATTTTCAGCAAGAGTCTTAGGAATAATAAGGAGTGATTCAGCAAAGGCTTCGATTGCGAGCTGCTCACGACCACCGACCTTGTTGGCGTAGATTTCTAAGCGCTTTGCAATTTCTGTTTCTGTCGAACCGCCACCTGCGACGTATGTTCCATCCTCGACAACGTTTCTGACAACACAGAGTGCATCATGTAATGCCCTGTCTGCTTCATCAACAACGTGTTCAGTACCACCACGAATAACGATGGATACTGCCTTAGGATCTTTACAGTCGCGAACATAGACAAGCTTGTCGTCGCCAATTCTGACTTCTTCGACAATACCAGCTACACCGAGAGAGCTTGCGTCTAGCTCATCTAAGCTTGTGGCTGCACTTGCGCCAGTTGCTTTAGCTAATTTCTCTATGGTGCTCTTCTTAGCTCTTCGGATTGCCATAATGCCTGCCTTGGCTAAATAGTGCTGCGCAACATCATCAATGCCTTTCTGGCAGATGAGAACATTAGCACCTGTAGCAATGATTTTCTCGGTCATGCTCTTAAGCATGCGTTCCTCTTCGTTGAGGAATGCTTGAATCTGATCTGGACTATCGATTTTGATTTCTGCATCGAACTCAGTCTTCTCGATTTCAATGGCCGAATTGACCAGAGCAATCTTTGCACCTTCTACCTTCCTTGGCATGGATGCATGTACGATTTCCTTGTCGATAACCATTCCAGTAATGAGCTCGGTTTCAGTGAGGCTCTTACCTTGCTTCTTGATGATTTCGATCATATCAATATCAGCTTTAGTACCACCATTGGTCTTGGTTGCAACCTGAAGAACTGCAGCGACTGCAATCTTTGCAAAGTGATCCTTTGAAGCAGATACAGACTTGCTATTCATTGATGTTGTAGCAATTCCAGTGAGGATTTTCTTGTCCATTCCTTCCATGGATACTGAAATAGAGTTGAGTATCTTGGTTGCCTCCTCAGCAGCTTTCTGATAGCCACCAACGAGAATTGTAGGATGGATTTTCATTTCGAGTAACTCTTGAGCTCTCTTCAGAAGTTCACCTGCTATAACAACCGAGGTTGTTGTACCATCACCTGTTTCTTGGTCCTGACTCTTTGCAACTTCGACAAGCATTTTTGCAGCTGGATGCTGAACGTCAATCTCTTTTAAGATTGAAGCGCCGTCGTTTGTAATTGTCACATCTCCAAGACTGTCAACGAGCATTTTATCCATGCCTCGTGGACCTAGAGTGGACTTTACGGCGTCAGAGATGACAATACCTGCCATGATGTTGTTCTGTTGAGCGGACCTTCCGCGTGTTCTTGAAGTACCCTCCTTAAGAATGAGGACGGGTGTTCCAGACAACTGTGCCATTTTTATTCCCCTAAAGGTTATTTTTTCGCAAGCTACTTTGATACCTTTTACAAAGTAATCTGCTATTCATTTGCTAAAACTGTACAAGCACTTCGGCTTGTACTGCTAATAAAACTGTGCTAGCTCTTCGCTTTTAAAACTTACCAACTGTCTCTTATGCGAGGAAAATTGGTACGAGTCTATTACTTTCAACTCCTTTTTTAGTAACCTTATTGCCAAGGAATGTGAGGGAATAACGTTCTTGACGGAGACTGAGGATTCCGAATCCGATGACGAAAAGGTAGACATTGGATTTAGATTAACCAGTAAGCTTAGTGATATCACTCCTTGGAGTAAGGATGACATAAATGATCTCCTTGAGCTCCATGGTACTTGTCCATATGTAATCGGAATTTACATGCTTCTAGTTACACTGTTTTTCCCAGTGGGTGGCATCAATCTCATTTTCAATTTTCAAAATCTAGAATCCCAAATTTATAGTCCAATATATATGATCAGTAGTTCCTTTAAAGTAGAAATTGCTTCAAAGATTATTTTGACCATTCCACTTTGTATACTAAATTACCTCTTCGTCATTCAGATCAATCGCTTTTTCTCTAACACAGCTTCACGAGATATAGTTTTGATGGTTGGGATTCTTAGTATAATTGCTCCAACAGTAATCACATTTTACTTATTCATTACATTCGAATTTCCTTACGTTATAACTCCAATTCCTATTCAATTCTGTGTAGGTGTTATTTTCATTTACAAATTCAGAGACCCTGATTATGTTTCACCATGGAAGGGATATTTCCTAGACTTGTCTTGGTGGATAAGAAGACGTCATTCGATGCATGATACAGAATCCAAAGTCATTAATCTCACCAACTTGTTAATGAAACATGATGCTGATTGGTTAGAAGGATGGTTGGATGAAGATGTAGAACTATGAGTGTAAATTGTACAGGATTAAACTCGGAAGAATATTCTCTTCTTACAGGCAAGAGGACCAGCGTATTCAATATCCATTCCGATCTTCTCATCCAAGATTTCACCAAGCATACCACAGAGATACCCATTGGTGAGATAGCAGATAGGACCGCATTGTTCCAGATTCTTTGCCTTCACTGCAGCTCTGATTGGACA